>JALOMX010000205.1 GCA_025455245.1 Chitinophagaceae bacterium | reverse complement strand
CCTTCCAGACCCTTCAGGACAGAATATGTGAAAACGCCGTTGTTCCACCGGGGCGATTCCAATGCATATTCAAGTCCCCCGGCTGCCGAAATCACCACAATGCCGTTATCATTCGAAAAGTCGGCAAAAAACTGCTGCATAAGATTAAAAGTATTGGCTTCATCCACTTTTTGGGTAACCTTTGGTTTTATACCCCTCGTTTCCTTTATACCTGTAAATATTCCTGAAGAATCTTCCATGAGGATTACAGATTTTGAAGGAACCACATTCTCCTTGTCCACAAGTCCGGAGTGGCATGCATCGATCAACAATATTTTTTGCCTTGATGCCGTTTTGTTCAGCATTTCTTCGAGAACGGAATAGGGGAGACCTTTCTCTTCGGGTTTATTGAAATTCATATCCCAGGTAGCATAAAAGAAATCCAGGCTATCGCTCAGCAATCCGTGTCCCGTTATGGCCATAATGACCCTGTCTGTCAAGGCTATTTTTTCCATTCTTTTTTTGAGCAAAGCAATTTCTTTTAAAGTCACCTTTTTGTCAAGCAGTGTGTCGACCACCAGATCAGGAAACATTGATTTGAATTTCTTTACCATATCCCTGATGTCCTTCACACTGTACTGAAGTGTTTGCGCGGTATCGGAATAACGGGCAACCCCTATGCCGATGAACCAGGTTTTTTGTTGTGTACGTGGCTGTGTACAATAAATATCGATATATTCCTTATAGCTTGCAATTCCATCCTTATTGGTACAAAATATTTTTACCCTGTTATTGCCGGGTGTAAGCGGGATGGCAATATTCATGATAATGGAGGAAGTATCGCGCCCGGACAGGTTTAAAAGTGGTTCTTCATGAGGAACATCATTTACAAAAACCTTCATATCAGCCAGCTTCGATTTCCGGTCAAAACATTCACACCTGATCATGTATGATGTTTGATTGGTTGCCGGTTTAATATTTGACCGGTTGTGGATGATAATAGAAGGTGTTGATCCTGCAGCATTGGCAGCAGTTGTTAATCCCATTTTGCGAAGCCGTTTTTCACGTGCTTTTTCATAGGCTTCGAGATTTGATTGGTCGGTATAACCAATTGCAGCCAATACTTTGTGAGGCTGATTCAGTTCAAGATCAAACTGATCAAAATTAAAGGCACGATAACCTTTTGTAAAGACTACATGCTGCAAGGCTGTTTTGGAAGCTAAGTAATATCCTGAAGTGTCTTTAAAAATGGGGTCTGCAGGGGAAGGCAGAAAAATGGATGCAAAAGGTTTTAACCCTGTCAGTTTCATTATTGAAATTTCTCCGTTAAGGCTTCCGGCAAGTAAAAGGCTGTCATCGGGACTGATGGCAAGTACCTGTACATTTTTAAGTTCGGGAATAAAACTCTGAATGATTTTTCCGGTTTTGATTTCCATTACATGGCACCATGGCACATCCAGTATAGTCAGGTATTTACCTGAAGGGGAAATCCTGACAATGTCGATGAATTCACTTTTTGCATGAAAGTCAACGGTGTCCGGGTTGACGTAACTTCCGATTCTGCCTTTCAGGAGGTTTCCTGTTGTATCGGCAATCCAGTAATTTGTATCGGAAAAAGTAATACTTCTTGCGCCGGGGCAATTTATGCTGTCTGAAATGATGCCAGTATTTACATTTAAAATTAAAGGCCTTGCTCCGGTTCGTAAAAGGGCAGCTTGATTTGTTCCGGGAATATTTTGTATGCCTATTATTTGTTTTCCATCCTTTTGATTCTCCTTTAAAGAAAAAACAGTCTTTCCGGATTTGATGTCGCAGGCGGAAACAGCGCCGTTTTTTCCGGCCACCAGCATTTTTGTATCATTTTCATAAAAAGCAAAACAATTTATGGAAGAACTATCGGGTAGCCATGCTTTTCCGACAGTTGTTTTTTGAGAATAATCGTATAGGAAAAGGGTATCACTTATTCCGGATTTTTTGAATGGTACCATAGTCGTTTGGCCGGGCCATTCATTATACATGGATACCCATGGCGGGCTTGGGTGTAATTGTTCTGATTTTCCGCTCGAAAGGTCAAGTTTAATTGTGGCATAGGTTGATACCATTAGTTTACCCTTCTCCTTTGTAAAAAACATGTCAAGTACGGGACCTTGCCCTGCATTGAAGCTTTTCTCTTTGAGCAGGTTATAGCTTTCCCTTCTTTCATCCTGGTTTCCATCGCTGTAATAAAGTGAATAAGCTTTGTTGAAATCGAAATTGGAAAAGTCTACAATGGAGGGAGCGCCTGCGAATTGGGAAATGTAATATTTTCCGGAATTGTTGAACACATATTGAGATGTGAGATATGTGTAGAAAGGAACGCTGAGACGAAGATCAAGGTCAACGACAACCGTTTGGCTGTCGGGATTCATGTATACAAAATATTTTTCATCGGGGCTGAAATCCCCTGCGCTGTAGAAGCGGCTTTCCAGCCTTTGCCAGACATAGAACTTATTGCTGAAAATAAATCTGCCTCCCTGAAGGTTGTAAATCTGAAATGATGAATCACCTGAATAATAACAAAGGTATTTTCCTTTTTTACTGATCTTCATCCACCACAACGCATTGTTTTCTTTCAGCATTTGCCTTGTTTTACCCGATTGGATATCCAGTGAATACAGGGCACTGTCGGTACAAACCATGTACACGGCACCCGGAACATCAGGTAAAAATTCAAAATTCCGGATATTGCCGCCGGGGGAGGGGAATGACTTCAAGAGTACTCCACTGAAAGGCTCATAGATATCGAATATAGAATCCATGCGGGCTGCGGCAAGGAGTTTCCCGTCAGGTGAAAAGCGTATTCTGCGCACCTGAGCCGGTACACGAATTGAATTCATCAGGCTATAAGAAAAGGTGTTCCAGATTTTAATGGTACTATCACGCGATGTACTTGCCAGGTAGCGCCCCCCGGGATTGTAGGCAATATTCATGATCTCACCGTTATGAGCATCGATACTTTTTACCTGCTTACCCAGATTAATATCCCATATTTTTATGGTGCGGTCATCTCCCGCTGTGGCAAAATACCTTTCATTGGGCGATGCCACAATATCATAATCCAGATTATGTGCACGCTGAATGTTCATTTGTACACCGGTACTATCAAGCACTGCTTTACGTACTGACCGGATCCATTGCACGCCTTCATCGGAGTTTGCTTCCCTGAATTTTTGCGTGGCTGTTTGCAAAAGGCTGTCGGCCCTTTCTGAAAGCCCGTAATCCTTTAACCTGACAGCATCAAAAAAATCCCCCCATGCCAGGCAATCGCGCCGGTTGGCAGCTCTGCCATAATGATACAACAGCCTTGCCTGAGACAGCAGGTCTTTCCAATAGTTTTTATCGGCGTATTCAAGGCCCTGATCTATCCAATAGTTTACCAGGTTCTTTTCTTCCACCTGCCATTTCATTTGAGAGGCCCTTTGAATCATTTCTTCTGAAAGCCTTTCATTACCCAGAATAAAATTTTTTATATCATCTTTATCCATAGGGGTTTTTCCAAGCATCCATGTTGCATATAATTCAGAAAAGCGGTCGGGAAGGCCACCATAATCAAAGGGGTACTGAATGAGAAAGCGTATGAAATAATTAATATGTGTGCCGTTTGATTCATCTAATCCTGCAATCAGATTTTTCCCTTTGAATATTCCATCCTCTATAATTTTTGACATGAACGAGTTTGGCTTTAACGTATCGGGAGACAGTTTATTTACAACATCATTCAACTGCGTCAACAGTTGATCCATCAGGTCACGGGTATATGAAGTATCGTTGAAGTAATAAAAAAATCTGCGGTTGAAGATATCTTCCTTCTCATCATTATCCTGCCACCGGATGTTCTGCCGGTATAATTCTGCAACCGGTGAATTGGCAACATCTTCCGGCAGGTTGCATAAAAGGGTGACCTGAAATCCTTTTTGAATATTTTTATTATTTCTCAGTTTCACCAGTGCGACCGATTTATTGGAGCGTACTTCCCTCACCATTGCATAGCCAATATATTCTCCCTGAGTGTTTGTTTCAACATTTTTAATACTGTATACGGATGCCGCGTTGTTTCTTTCAAGCAACACCCCGTCAAGACTTCCACTGTTGATGGTTATTAATGCAGAGTCTCCCTGTTGCCACCAAACCGAATCAATATCACAAGAAACTACCTGCTCAAGATATTTTTCCTTTTTTGTATATGTAAAAGCCAGGTCATTGGCCTGAATCAATCGATGAACTGAATTCAGCATGCGGAATGCCAGCAACTTCAGTGGCTTATGATGGCTGTAGCTGCGTGCATGCAGAAGAGCTTTGTAATACCATGGATGTGCATCGGCATAGCGGCTTTGATTATAGCGGCAATGCCCCATATTGACCAGGCAGACGCTAACAGAATAATAGTCATCCAGCTTTTTTTGAAGCGCAAAGCTGCAGGCAGATTGATATAAATTGAAAGAGGAATCGTAAGCCTTGCGGGAAAAACTTTCTCCGGCCTTTTGCACCATCTGCATAAACCTGAGGGAGTCTGCGTTTCCCTGCGCTGAAAGCGTAATTCGGCTGAGTATCAGTAAAACAAATACAGTTGTTCTGCAACCCATAATAGTTCCTGCAAATTTCCTGGAATTTCAGGGCAAAATACATTAAAAAAGATGTCGATTTATCAGACTGTACAAATCATGACCTCATTTTATGGTTTACGTGAAGGATCTCCATTTTTTTATTTGAATCTGAGTATAAACGTATTATGCCATTACAAATAAAATAAAATCCACGAAAAATAAATACCCCGGAGGGGTATAATTTGAATAGCCACCGATGAAATCGGTGGTAAATTGCCGGCGAAGCACCTGCAACCCTGAAAGGGTTGAATTTGATTTACCCTTTCATACATTGGTGGTTATATCCAATATTCAACCCTTTCAGGGTTGGCTTA
>JALOMX010000204.1 GCA_025455245.1 Chitinophagaceae bacterium | reverse complement strand
GTTTCTACAAGGCGCCAGCGGGCCTCTGTTTCATGGGCTAAATTACTATACTGAGGCCGCTCCCCTAGAAGAAAAAAATCGTCGCTCAATCGGATTGCATTATTCTGTTTGCGCTCGTCTAAAAAAAACCGCTTTGCTACTTCCTGTCCATGAACGTTATGGAAGGCATCAATTACGTGATTAATTGTTTCTGAAAGAGATCCCCTGGCAATAATACAATACCTGCTTTCATCTGCATTCGTTTTTCTGCTATGGCCTTCTGCTATTTGGGCACCAACGGATCTGCTACTTCGGATAATCTGATCTGTGAGTCGATATTTTTCTTCAGGAGGAAATGTATTCGTTAAAGCCCTTATTGCTTTTTTAAGCTGTCTTGCTTCTTTCCATACATCTGATTCTTCGAAAGATCCCAATGGCATATTCTATGATCAAATTTGAGTATTCACAAATATAGAGCCTCAGAACTTATTAAGAAATGCCTGTATGTTCTTCGAGCGTACGAACCAACCTACCAACTTGTCAACCTGCCAACCAGTAAACTTTAAAAACCTACCCCAAAATTTCCCACACCTCGTTTCCACGTAACAATTTAGCCAGGTTACCCTTGCCTTTTTTGGCATAGGCCTGTTCAATCTGTTCCTTCATCATGTCTTCGTAAGTGGGCCGGCTTGTTTCGTAAAAAACACCGAATGGCCTTGGGAAATGTCCTTCGATGCGGGGATCATCGAAAAGGCGAACCAAAATCTGGGCTTTATAGAAATCATGCTCATCGTGAATCCAAAGGTCGTTAGCGCTAAAGCCTTCCTTCAGGCTTACCACTTCAGGCTTCAAACCATTGATACGGATACCCTTGTCTTTATCGGCGCCAAAAATCAGGGGTTGACCATGTTCGAGAAACAGCGTTTCGTTGGCCTTAGTTCCTTTTTCGGTAAAAATTTCAAAAGCCCCGTCATTAAATATGTTACAATTCTGATAGATCTCAAGGAATGATGTTCCCTTATGCTGATGGGCCCGTAAAAGCATGCTTTGCAGGTGCTTCGGGTCGCGGTCCATACTGCGGGCTATAAAGGTGCCTTCTGCTCCCAATGCCAGTGCCATGGGGTTAAATGGATGGTCAACACTGCCAACAGGCGTACTCTTGGTCACCTTGTGCAATTCGCTTGTGGGAGAATACTGACCCTTGGTAAGACCATAGATCTGATTATTGAACAGCATGATGTTCACATCAATATTCCGGCGCAACAGGTGAATGGTATGATTTCCTCCAATGCTCAATCCATCGCCATCGCCGGTTACGATCCATACGCTTAATTCGGGCCTGCTTGATTTAAGCCCGCTTGCAATGGCAGTGGCACGGCCATGAATGCTGTGCATACCATATGTGTTCATGTAATATGGAAACCGGCTGCTACAGCCTATACCACTGATTATGGCAATATTTTCCCGGGCAATTCCAAGGGTTGGCATGATCTTTTGAACCTGTGCCAAAATAGAATAATCACCGCAACCGGGGCACCACCGAACTTCCTGATCGGTTGCAAAATCTTTAGAGGTTAATACGGGCGAAGCAACATTGGCAGTGGCCATTTCTACAGCACTCATAAATTAATCAAAAATTCTTTTAAAGCAAAGTTAGTGGGATTGAATCACACAGCCTTCAAACATTTAATCAGTCACCTGAACATAAACCAAACGGACAATGTTTAAACAAAACATTGTAGCTTTAACCACCATAACCGAATTCGTATGAGAGCCCCGGGGTTTTTGATCCTTTTTCTCCTGATATTTTTTTCCACTGAAATCTTTTCTCAGAATTCTTTACTTGTCAATTTTGGAAGCAATACCTGTGTTCAATCTTCGGCACCTTCTTTTTCGCTGATTAAAAATCCTTTGGGTGTAAACCCCACCGTACTCAGCCAATGCAATTTGTCAGCGCAAATGCCCAACTTTTTTGCCGTTTTCATCTCTTACAATCCCAAAGACAATCGAATTTATGTTGCCGATGTGAGGACATTTGCACAGTCGCGTATCTGGAGGCTTGATGTAGGTTTGCCACAGGCCATCAGCTGTCCGGCAAGCATTCCGGTTAATCCTACCTTTACAACCAACTATGTTTCCAACAACTTTGAATTTGATAATAATGGTGATATATGGTCTTTTTCCAATTATAATTTTAATACCGGACAATGCAACCTTGACAAGTTTGACGTTGTTACCGGCAACGTAATCAATACCAGGGTATTGCAGTTTCCATCCGGAAATGCCCCCAATGCCATTACAAGCGGCGACCTGTGCATATTGCCCAACGGACGCATGTTTGCCACCCTTGGCGATAGTCCGTCAAGACTTTATGAAATTGAGAATTACACCACGCCTAATAGTACTGTTAACGTAAAATTCCTGCTCTCTCTGCCCAAAAGCTGCTACGGTATTGCATACCTCAATGGTAAACTTGAAGTAACCGGCACTAACATTGTTAATTCCTGTTATTACTACACCTACGATATCGCCACCAACACATTAGGGCCGGAAACACCCTTTCAAAACGGACAGGCACCTATCGACAATACAAGTATTACCCCAACCATTGGTTCAACCAAGAACCTTTTCAGTGCCATAAAAGTGAATAACAATACTGCCGATATTACATATGAAGTATTTGTTCAAAATATGGGTAATACCATCCTGAATGATGTAAATGTGGTAGAAGACCTTGCTGCTGCTTTTGGTGCATCCAATATTTCAAACGTTTCAGCATCATTTGTTCCCGGAAGCAACGCCGCCGGATTGACGTTGAATCCAGGATTTAATGGTGTAACCCAAAAGGAAGTTTTACAGGCAGGTCAGAGTTTACCCAATCAAACCGGCACCAATGTCGATTATTTTTTCAGGGTTCGTATCAGTTGCAGGGTTACAAACCTTCAGCCGGGCACAACCTACCGGAATTCAGCTATTGCCACAGCAACCATTAATAATGTTGTGGACAAGGTTATTATTACCGATTCATCAAACAATGGAACGCAACAATCCATTGATCCAAACCTGAACGGAAATCCTACTGAGGCGGGCGAAAATATACCTACGCCTTTCGATATCAGTTTGTTGCCGGTGAAATTCCTTGGATTTTATGGGCGTCTTTCAAAGCCGGATGTAACAGAACTTCTTTGGAAAATTGCCATCCCTGCTGCCGGAGCCGACTTTTTTGAAATCCAATGGAGTAGTGATGCTGCAAGGTGGACAACGCTCGGTAAGATACAAATTATGAATGAGCGTCAAAGTGAATATCGCTATGTGCATCCGCATGCGGGTGAGCCCGTTCATTTTTATCGGTTGAAACAAGTGGATAAAGACGGCGCCTTTATTTTCAGTAATGTCATACGCCTGAGTCAATCCGGTTCATTTTCACAGTTCAACCTGTTTCCCAATCCGGCTTCAGACTTTATTACCGTAGATCCGGGACGGTTTTCTGAGGGTTCAATTGTAATTTATAATGCTTCCGGAAGAAAAGTTCACGAACAGAAGCATTCGGGTCAGCAAACAACTATTGACCTGAATTCCCTTTCAAATGGCATCTACCGTGTTCTGATAATAAGTAAAGAAGGAACAGAAACCTTACCCCTTATGATCAAAAATTAGTTTTATGACCAAAATGATTGCTATGCGTTTTGCTTTGATATCCTGTATCATTTATCTGGGTTTTTCTTCGGCGGCGCAGCTCCCTGCTGTTGAAAGCGGCAAAATTGTACGACATGCCGACTTTCCCTCCGTTTATGTTACTCCGCGTCATGTGGATGTTTGGTTGCCCGAAGGCTATAACGGAAAGGAAAAATATGCCGTTTTGTATATGCACGACGGGCAAATGCTTTACGATGCAAATACCACCTGGAATAAACAGGCATGGGAAGCAGATGAAATGCTTGGCGGGTTGATGAAAAGCAGGAAGGTACGCAAAACCATTGTGGTAGGTGTATGGAATGGCGGCCCAACGAGGCATTCGGATTATTTCCCGCAAAAGCCATTTGAAAGCCTGCCGAAAGCATTTGTTGATTCTTTGATTGAAAGCGGTAACAGGCCGAATGGCGTAAAGCTTTTTGCAGAACCGGTTAAAAGCGATGGGTACCTGAAATTCCTGGTGGAGGAGTTGAAGCCATTTATTGATAAAACCTACGCTACAAAGACCGATGCGGCCAACACATTTGTAATGGGCAGCAGCATGGGCGGCCTCATCAGCATGTATGCCATTTGCGAATATCCGCAGGTTTTTGGCGGCGCTGCATGTTTAAGTACGCATTGGCCCGGTATTTTCAATATGGAAAACAATCCTGTGCCTGATGCATTTATTCAATACCTTGATAAACACCTGCCCGATAAAAAAACACATAAGATTTATTTTGATTATGGCACCGCCACACTCGATAGCCTGTATCCCCCGTTACAGGCAAAGGCCGATCAGGTAATGAAAAGAAACGGTTGGAAGAAAAAGCAATGGATAACACTTGCCTTTCCCGGAGCCGACCATAGCGAAAAGGCCTGGGCGGCAAGGCTTGATAAGCCGCTGATGTTTTTGCTGAAGGAATAATTTTTTAAGATAGTTATTACCCCATTTCTTGTTCCACCATTTTCAACAGGGCTTAGGTTTTCCAAAAACATGCTGTTTTTCGTAAAGTATTATAAATCAACTGATTGATTCTCTATTTCTAAAATTGAATCCGGCCAAAGGCTGACTAAATAAGACAGTTTTGGCTGATTATAGATGTATTCCAAAATAGATTTCAAATGAAAAAATATATCCTCTTGTTGCTGATTGCAATACCGCTTTCTGTGCAGTTTCAAAGCTGTTCCCACCTTTCAAAGCTTGGGCTTGTACCCTCAGAATTGGAAATGATTACCGGATTGAAAGATGCGCTCAGCCAGGGCATGTTTGCCAGCTTTGATGCCTTTGCCAAC
>JALOMX010000203.1 GCA_025455245.1 Chitinophagaceae bacterium | reverse complement strand
TTTCTTCATCAGGAATGGTCGGAAATCGTTTTTTCAAGAAGTTCTTTCAGTCTTTCTGACCATCTAGGAAGAAGTTCAAAAAACCAGTATTTTCCAAGATTGATTTTTTGTTCTTCAAGATTGATGCTGATTCCTTCGCCATCAAGGGTGCCAATATCAGCCTTCATGTCCATTCCCCCTTCAGGAAACTTATACGAAAAATCAACTTCAGAAATTTCTGCTTTTTGAAGCAGGAAAATCAGGGAAGTGGGGCTTTCATAAGATTCTTTAACCTCAGGTGAGGCAATTATTTTTTCTTTTACATCCCACATGTTCAGCGCAACAATGCCTCCATTCCAATCAAGCGATTTAACTGAAAACGACATTTTCCCTAGATCGATGCTATCTGTTTTGGCGCTTAGCTGATCAATAAAAAAATCGCCTTTTAATCCGCCGGCTTCATCATGGTACAAAAAATTGACCCTGTTTAATTTGAGTTTTGTCAGTTCAATGGAAAGTGGGGCCGATTTATCTTTTTTCGTTTCAGGGGCAGTGGATTTGCTGCTGAAAGCCTGCAGGATATGATCGAAGTTATAATGGCCTGCTGAATCAGCATGCAGTTTAGCGTTAATATCCCGTAGCCAAACTTCATTTATCAGAATTTCCCCTTTGATAAGGGAAATCAAATCCAGGTCAACACCCAGATATTTTCCTAGTAGGAGGGTATCATTTCTATTATCGCCAATAAAAACATTATTCAGAGAAATGGTGCTTGGATAAATAATAGAAATTCTTCCGGCTGAAATTTTTGCACCGGTTTTCTTCTGAAGCCATCCGACAGCGAGGTTTTTAGCCCTTTGCTGAACTCCCGGAATCTGAATGCTCAGCATGGCAATGCCTGCTATCAGCAAAGTCGAAAAAATAACCCATGCTGCGATCCTGAGAAGCGTTTTTACTGCAGAGGATTTCGTTGGTTGTATTTTTTCAGGCTGATTCAAAAGAACATTTCGCTGTGGATAGTTACGCTTTTTTTATATATGTATTAATAGGATCTTAATAAAGAAACCCTTGCTTTTTCATTTCGGTGGTAATCACTTTCCCAATGGATTCAATCATTTTATCAATGCTTTTCGGATCAACCGATGTAGTAATTGCATTCCAAATCAGTTTGTTGGTTTTTAATGAATAGAAGTTTGTTTCTACAACGTATAAATCATGTTTTGCAAGATATTCAGGGTCTCTGTATTTTGCGGAAGACGTACCAAAATGCGGCAGGAAACTTTGATAGGATGCCGGGTAGGTTCCGGTACCCGGATTGTATGGAATTTCCTTGTCGGGGTTCAGGAGTTGCATTACAACCGCTCCATCAAAGCCGTGGTCCTTAATTTTTTCCGCGAGTTCCTCTTCAGAAATACTGGCTTCATTTTCCCCCAGAAAAGAATAACTTGGAATTGCCTTACTCTTAATTTGCTTGGCAATATCGTCTTCAACTATTTTTCGGTTTTCCTGATTTTTCACAAATGCCACCACCAGTATTTTCTGAAATTGACCTACCTTGATCATGGTTTCCGGATCGCGCCAGCTTTTTGCTATGCTTGTTTTTTGTTTTTGAGCTTCCAGGGAAAACATAGCCAGGATTGAAATACTGAGCAGTAATAATTTTTTCATAGATTATAATTCAATAAGCCAAAGTTAATTAAGCTGAAGTATTGATTATAAAACCATTATGAAAGAATTTATTATTAAAGGTAATTTTAGGAAATCAGATGTAGTATTTAAGTTTAAATTATAAATTTGATCAAGCCTTGGGTTAACTGTAAAATTTTTTTTTCCGCTGCAATTGATTTATTTATGCTCAAATTTTGAATTTTGAAACAGATATTCTTTTTATTATGCTGCTTTTCTGTGGTAGTTTTTGCAAATGCAAATACCTGGCCACGTGAAATCCCCCTTAAGTCGGGTGGTAAAATCACCATGTATGAACCACAGGCAGAATCACTTTCCGGGCCTTTACTGACAGGGAGAGCCGCTATTTCCGTTCGCGAAAAGGCAACCGATGAGCCTATTTTCGGGGCTATTTTCATGGAAGCAAAAATCAGTACCGATCGTGATAGTCGAAAGGCCGACCTTGAGAATTTTAAGATTACCAATGTTAAAGTGCCCGGATTGGATGATACAGCCAAGGTATCAAAGCTGATTGAACTGCTTGAAAGAGAAATTCCCAAATGGAACCTTGAGATTGATGTGGATGCCATTGTCACACAACTAAAGGCTGAAAATCTTAATAATGGTCAGCCGGATTTCAATAACAAAGCCCCTAAGATTATGTACCGGAATAAACCTACTACCCTGGTTTTACTGGATGGAGAGCCTAAGATTCAGCAGGATAAGGATCTTGATGCAGAAAGGGTGGTAAATACACCCGGGCTCATTTTTAAAGAAGGCAATCAATGGAATATGTATTCGGGGGGGATATGGTATAGAAGCAGTGAAATTAAAACCGGATGGACCCAAAACAAAAGCCTTTCTAAAAAGGTGACGGAGATCAACAAGCAAATTAAGAAACAGGAAAAGGAGCAGAATAACGGTGAGGAATTGACGACCAAGCCTGAAGTCACTGATATTATCATTGCTACCGAGCCAACAGAACTGATTCAAACCAATGGTGAACCAAATTATAAAACCATAGCAGGTACAATGCTGTTGTACGTTGCCAATACGCCCAATGAATTATTTAAAGACATCAATACCCAAAAAAGCTATGTGTTGCTTGCGGGAAGGTGGTACACTGCACCGCAATTAGGCGAAGGGCCGTGGGAATATGTGGCAAGTGACAAGTTGCCTGCGGATTTTGCAAAAATCCCGGAGGGTAGCGAAAAAGATGCTGTATTGGCCAATGTGGCCGGTACCAAGGCTGCCGAAGAAGCCCTCATTGATGCGCAAATACCACAGACAGCCAAAGTTGACAGGAAAACTGCCAGTATTGATGTGAAATATGATGGTAAGCCTCAATTCAAGAAGATTGAAAACACTTCATTGGAGTTGGCAGAAAATTCCAATGTTACCGTAATGCGGGATAAAGATGGTAAATATTTTGCTCTTGAAAACGGGGTATGGTTTACCAGCAAGAATGCAGAGGGACCGTGGGAGGTGGCCAATGAGCGGCCAAAAGATGTAGATAATATTCCTGCCAATAGTGAAGCCTACAACACCAAGTATGTTTATGTGTACGATCAAACACCCGAGTATGTATATATGGGCTATACTCCGGGCTATATGGGATGTTATGTGTATGGGCCAACCATAGTGTATGGCACCGGATGGTATTACAGGCCATGGTATGGCAGTATTTACTATCCACGGCCCGTAACATGGGGTTTTAATTTCAGTTATAATCCATGGACTGGCTGGAGTGTAGGTATTGGCTTTAATGTTGGGTTTATGCATTTTGGTTTTTATGGTGGCGGATACGGCGGCTATTGGGGTTGTCCCGGATACCGCCCGCCATACCGTCCTCCTTATTATGGTGGTGGCTACTATGGTGGCAACAGAATTAATACCGGTGAGGTAATAATTAATGGTGATGTGAATATTGGAAGCGGTAACCGAAATAATATTTATAACAACAGGAATGGTGTAACCACTAAAGATGTAAAACGCGGGCAAACGCGGAGTTCGGCAAATGCCGGAGTTAGCAATCGTGCCGGTACGGGACAGCCAACTGCACAACCGGGGGTAAGTAACCGAAGCAGCAATTCAGGCGTGTGGAATAACAATAAAGGGAGCAACACCCGCCCCGCCACAGGTACGAGCAACAATGTATATGCCGATAGGGATGGCAATGTTTACAGAAAAGATGATAAAGGAAATATTCAGCAGCGTAATAATTCCAACCGTAGCTGGAGTCAGGTGAATGATGCATCAAGGTCGAGGGATGTACAAAGGCAGGCTGAAAACCGGCAGCGGGCAAACACTCGTGCCTCCACCTACAATGGGGGGAGTTGGAGCGGTTCACGGGGCGGAGGGGCAACAAGGCCATCCGGAGGTGGCGGAATGCGCAGACGTTGACAAATTTGCTTTTTTTACATATTTTGTTTGTAATTATTTTTAAAAAGCTAAACGTTCTTCAACTTTTAACCCAATGATACATACATTTGAAAAATTTATTAATTCAAGAAGTACAACATGAAAAAGAGTATTTTAATCGCAGCCATTGCAATGGTTGCATTTACCATTAACACCCGGGCCCAATCCTTCAAAGACGAGCTCGATGTAGTGCAAACCGTATGGGGGAAAAACAAAAAACAGATTACCCTCGATTTTCTCCAATTATCACCCGAAGAGGCTGCCAAGTTTGGCCCTATTTATGACGAGTATCTGGAAGCAAGGAAAAAAGTAACGATGGTTCGGGGAGAGGCTATGCAGACTTTTGCAGCAGCAAATGCCCAATTAGACGATGCTACTGCACAGAAGTTAGTGACTACCTTAATGAAGAACAATGATAACCTTGCTGGCCTTCAGTCAAAAACTTTCAAAAAGTTGTCAAAGGCACTTTCACCGGTAAAAGCAGCACAGTGGTGGCAGTTGGAGTCTTATATTGATGCTGAGATCAGGGCTGCCATTTTGGGTGAATTGCCTTTACTGGAGCCGGTTAAAAAATAGATAATCCATAAAAAACTAACAACAATGAAGAAAATCTTTTTATCGATGCTAATTTTTGCATCAATTGGTGCAGGTGCACAAAACTTAAGGCTGAATGCATACGCCAGTTATGCTTTTGACGATAAGGTAGATTCCTATTACAGCAATACATCGTATTTTGAGGGTAAAATCAAAGGTGGTTTAATTTGGGGCGGTGGACTCGAATATTTGGTTCATCCCCAATACGGTATTGAATTAAGTTACCTTACGATGAGCACCACAGCCCCTATGACCTATTACAGCAATCAACCTCCTGCCGGGGTAAAAAACAACACTTTTGACGTCAACCTGAGTTACCTGCTTCTTGGAGGGA
>JALOMX010000202.1 GCA_025455245.1 Chitinophagaceae bacterium | reverse complement strand
CAAAAGCTGCAGTTGTAATCGCAACCATCCTGCACTTTCAAAAAAGTACGGGTACGGTCGCCCCGGCTCCAACTGCTGATAAAGCCTTCCACTTCGGCAATATCACAACTTGAGATTTTGGTGCTGTCGCCTTTACTCAGGTCGGCGATATGTTATTTCTGCAATTTCTTTTGGCTTAAGCTGCGCATAACAACCGGTTATCACCACAAGGCTTTCGGGTGCTTTTCGCTGAATACGTCGCACAAGCATCCGGCATTCCTTATCGGCATTGTCCGTTACCGAACAGGTGTTGATAACATAAACATCCGCACGATCGGTAAAATCCCGTTTTTCAAAACCCTCACTTTCCATCATCCGGCTTAGCGTACTCGTTTCACTGAAATTGAGTTTGCAACCTAATGTGTGAAAGGCCACCGTCTTTTTATGTTGTTCTGCTACCATTTTGGGGGCGCAAAGATAGTCAATCACATTTTATCAGGTACCCAATGGATCAAATCCACTGAAAATGAATTGATTGCTGAAATATTCAACCTTAGTGTTATGTCAAAACATATTCATTCGCTGCTTTGCCTTGGGGATAGTTACACCATTGGTGAAGGTGTTCCGCTGCATCAGTCATTTCCGTATCAAACCGTTCAGTTGCTGCGCAAGGATGGTTTGTCCATTCATGCACCCGAGATTGTTGCCCAAACGGGTTGGACGACTTTTGAACTTGCCGAATTTTTAATCCACCACTCTTTTGAACAGCATTATGATTTTGTGACACTGCTGATCGGGGTAAATAATCAGTACCGCGGATTACCGGTTGAAGACTTTGCCGAAGATTTTGAATACCTGCTAAAAAAGTCGATCAGCTTATGTGCCGGGCATGAAAAACAGGTAATTGCCATTTCAATACCTGATTGGGGAGTTACACCTTTTGCTAAGAATAAGGAAAGTAAGGAGATAGAAGGCGCCATTGATGAATATAACACTACTGCCGCACTGTTGGCAGCCAAATACAATGTTGCATGGATTGATATTACAGGTGATTACAGAAAAACAGGCGGAGAACCTGAAATGCTTGCCTCAGACGGGTTGCATCCATCCCATGCAGTTTACCGGCAATGGGCTTTGCGATTAAAGGATTTTATCAGTGAAAAGGTCTAATGCAATCTAAACCGCCAGCCTTGAAATGCCGGGCTTATATCTCGCTCAATTCCAGCCAGCGCATTTCCTTTTCATCAAGCAATTCTGCAATTTCCTGAATACGTCTTGCGGCTTTATCCAGGTCTTCATAAGCCAAGGAGCCGCTGTTCATTTTGTCGGTTAATTCGGTTCGTTCCGTTTCAAGGGCAGGCATTTCCTTTTCAAGCTGCTCCAATTCTCGCTGCTCCTTAAAACTTAATTTTCTTTTGGCAACCGGTTTTTGAACAGTTTCTCTTTTAGCTTCCTCTCCAACTGCTGAAATCTTTGATGCAGTTTCTTTTTCTTTCGTCATTTGTTCCAAACGAAACTGACTGTAATTACCGGGAAAATCACGCACTTCGCCATCACCATCAAATACAAAGAGATGGTCCACAAGCCTGTCCATAAAATAACGGTCATGGCTTACGATCATTACACAGCCTTCGTATTCACTTAAAAAATTTTCGAGCACGGCAAGGGTAGGGAGGTCAAGGTCGTTGGTGGGTTCATCTAGAATCAGAAAGTTGGGATTTCGGAAGAGAATGGTGAGTAACTGAAGCCTCCTTTTCTCACCACCGCTCAGGCTGCTGAGGTAGGTGTATTGTTTTTCGGGCGAAAAAAGAAACAATTCCAGAAACTTGGATGCAGTAAGTGCCCCACCACCTGCCAAAGGAAAGGTTTCGGCAAAGGATTTTACATATTCAATCACACGAACATCTTCTTTCCATTCAAGTCCCTGTTGGCTGTAGTTGCCAAATACAACGGTGTCACCAATGTTTATTTTACCGCTGTCGGGTTGCTCCAAACCCAGCAACATGTTCAGGAAGGTGGATTTGCCAACTCCGTTTTTTCCTACTACCCCAATTCGTTCACCCTTTGAAAATGTATAATCAAACCCTTTCAGGATAACCTTATCACCATACTTTTTGTAAACCTTTTTCATTTCGGCAACCTTTCCGCCCATGCGGGTCATTTTTACATTCAGTTGCAGTTGCTCATCCACCACTTTTCTTTTCGCAACAGACTCCACATCATAAAAGGCATCAATCCTGCTTTTGGCTTTGGTAGTACGGGCCTTGGGTTGACGTCGCATCCATTCCAGTTCTTTTCGGTATTGATTCTTTGCCTTATCAATAGTAGCAAGTTCACTTTCTATGCGTGCAGCTTTCTTTTCCAGGTAATTATCATAGTCGCCCCTGTAAGTGTAAATGTTGCTGCTTTCCATTTCCCAAATCTCCTCACACACGGCATCGAGGAAATACCGGTCGTGGGTTACCATCAGCAGTGTCACCTTTTCCTGTCCGAGATAGTATTCAAGCCACTCGATCATTTCCACATCGAGATGGTTGGTAGGTTCGTCCATCAGCAGCAGGGCATGTTGTGCTTCAAAGCCAACATCAATCAGTGTACGTGCAAGCGCTACCCGCTTACGTTGCCCGCCGGATAGCGAAATCACCCTTTGATCAAGATGATGGATATTAAGTTTGGAAAGTATCTGCTTTACTTTGGCATCAAAATCCCATGCGCCGAGGCTGTCCATTTTGGATACGGCGTCCATGATTTTTTCAGCATCCTCGCTTTCGCTTACCATTTCGTAGTCCCTGATGGCATTCAGAATGGGGTGGTCATGCTGAAAAATATTTTCAGCAATGGATTTATGTTCCTCAAATTGAGGCTCCTGTTCAAACAAAACCACCTTAACATCTTTATGAATCCAAAGCTTTCCGCTATCCTGCTGTTCCTGCCCGGCAATGATGCGCAGCAGGGTACTTTTGCCAACTCCATTCCGGGCTACAAGGGCTATCTTATCGCCTTCGTTTATATGAAAAGAAATATTCTGAAAAAGTGGGGTGACCCCGTAAGATTTTGTGAGGTTCTCCGACGAAAGATAATGCATGCTTTATAAAAATTCCGGAGGCGAAGATAGTTTAAAGCTTTGGTGAGGAATTGAACAATTGAGCAGTGGATTTATTTTTAAGCATTATACTTGTATATGCGTATTGTTTTTACTACGATACTGTCAATCATTTGGATGCTGTGCAAGGCACAGGTTAATCCTGCAAACATTACCATCGTCCGCGACAGTTTTGGGGTTCCTCACATTTTTGCACCAACCGATCCGGAAGTTTCTTATGGCCTTGCATGGGCACATGCCGAAGATGATTTTAAAAGCCTTCAGGAAGTTGTCTGGCCGGTAAAAGGATTGATGGGAAAAGCCCTTGGTAAAAGAGGTGCCGCAGGAGATTATGCTTTTCGCTTGCTGCGATGTATGCAGATTACCGAGCAGCGTTGGCATGAATTATCACCTGCTTTTATAAAGCTGATTGAAGGGTATGTGCAGGGCGTGAATGATTATGCCATGGCTCATCCCGATGAAGTGATTTTGAAAAGAACTTTTCCGGTAACGCCGAAAGAGTATATAGCTGCTACTGTTTTTGCATTGTCTGTTTTTAACGGTGCCGAAGGCGCCCTTGTAAGGATTTTTAATAACCGGGTGCCTGATCCGCCCGCTCCCGACGGCAAAAAAGGAAGTAATGCCTTTGCCATTCATGGAAACAAAACTACCTCAGGTGAAGCCATGTTGGTGGTAAATGCCCATCAGCCCAATACCGGCCCTCAGGCTTTTTACGAAGCTCATGTTTGCAGTGAAGAAGGATGGAATGCCCTTGGCGGACTGCTTGCCGGAGGGCCTTGTATTTTTCATGGAGTAAACGAGCACCTTGGATGGGCACATACCGTAAATTATGTTGACCGTTTTGATGTGTATAAGCTTACCATGCACCCAACTGATCCGCTGTTGTATGAGGTTGATGGGGAATGGAAAAAGCTGGAGGTTGAGAAGGTGAAACTGAAAATCAAAGGAATACCTTTTTCCGTAAGCAGAAAGGCGTATTGGAGCATTTACGGCGCCACTATGAAGAATAAACAAGGCGCTTACAGCATGCGTATGGGGGCCAACATGGAAATTGCTGCCATTGAGCAATGGTACATGATGAACAAAGCAAAGAACCATACGGAATTTTATCATGCACTCAGCAAGCAGGCTTTATCCATGTTCAATATTGTGTATGCCGATAAGTACGATACTATTTTTTACATAAACAATGCACTTGTGCCTTACCGTGACAGCCTGAACGGATTCAACTGGAAGGCTACCTTACCCGGCAATACTTCCAAAACCCTATGGACAAGCTTTAAACCGCTGGAATATCTGCCGCAATATGTAAATCCCAAAAGCGGGGTTCTGTTTAATACCAATCATTCCAGTTTTTTTGCATCGGGCCAAGAGGATAACCTTAAACCTGAGCAGTATGCCAAAGAAGATGGTTGGGAAACCTATCATAACAACAGGAGCGTAAGGGTTTATGAATTGCTTGGTCCTGAAAAAATAAGCTTTGACAGATTAAAGGAAATTAAATTTGATAAGCAATTGCCGAAGCAACTTGCGTATCCCATTCAGATTGACACGATGTTTTTATTGGATACCTTAAAACATCCGGAGATTTCTTACCAAATCAATACATTCCGAAATTGGGACAGAAATGCCATACCTGATAGCAGGGGAGCGGCCGTTTTTTTGCTCATTTACAGAAACCTTGAACGAACAACGCCCCGGCAATTGACTTACCAGGAATGTGTTGAAGTTTTAAAAAAAGTAAAGGAATATCAGGTAAAATATTTTGGACGGGAAGATATAACCCTCGGTGATTTGCAGCGATTAGTCAGGGGTAATGAATCATTTCCCATGTATGGCATTCCGGATGTTCTGACGGCCGAATGGGGCGAGCAACAACATGACGGTACTATTAAGGTAACAGGTGGCGATGGCTATGTCATGTTTATTCGTTTTCCCAAAGAAGGATTGCCCCAAATTGAATCGTTGAATATGTAGGGAGCGTCTTCAAATCCTTCAAGTCCTCACTTTAATGATCAGGTGCCATTGTATTTAAAGCAACAAACCAAAACAATGACGCTTGATAAAGAACAGGTAATCAGGCAGGCAAAATCGATGTATTCGCCTGGCAATAGAAAAAAATAAAAAAGGGCCATTGAAATAATGACCCTTTCGTAACCTAAAAAATCACCAATTAAAACCACACTATTGTTTCACAAACCTGATGGTTTGTATATCTTTTCCACTGATGATCTGAAGCATATAGACCCCTTGCTGAATTCCATTGGTATAAATGGTTGCCTGATCGGTAAATGCAGGTATAGCCTGATTTTTAAGTACGGCGCCCGAAGGGCCTACGATGCGCGCAGTAGATGGTTCGGTTACCGGAGCAAATGTTGCAAGCATGGTATTTCCCCTGACCGGGTTGGGTGAAAGCATCAGTTGATT
>JALOMX010000201.1 GCA_025455245.1 Chitinophagaceae bacterium | reverse complement strand
CGCCACAATTGTACCTCCGTGAGCCGTGCTGTCGCCCATGCGGGCAGCAGGCATCCCGCCAATCATTACTGTAGCCGAGCCTGCAATAATGGTATCAGGAGGCCCGGTACAGGTAAGCATATCACCCACTCTTGCGGCAGGCATTCCGCCGATCATGACCGTTACACCACCCGGAGGTAATACCGGCCCACCTACATGGGGCACGTTACCGGTTACCATCGGGCACAGATGCATATCACTAACCCTTGCTGCTGCAGGCATATTCAATTTTTTTACATCAGTTTAAATTCACCATACTCCCTTTCACATTGGTAACCCCGCCACTTGACAGTTCGGCGCCTGAACCTCCTTCAACTTTTGTTTGAGCACCACCTTTCAGTGTGGCGTTCGAACCCGCTTCCATCTTCAGTTCTGCCGAAGCCTTCAGTACAATATCCTTTATGCTTTCGATGGTTATGCCCTGATCATCCATGGTAACCTTATTTCCATTCAGGTCTTCCAATTCTATCTTTTTGGCATCTTCATCAATGGTTACTTTATGTCCGCCGGGTGTTTCAATCAGTATACTTTTTTTATCATCATTAAAAATCATCCTCATTTTACTGCGGCTCTGATATCCCTTTTCATGGTTATCGTCACTTGCAGGCAGGTGTGCCGGTAAGGCGCTGCTGTTCAGCATGCCGAGAATAACACCATGACGCGGATCGTTATTGATAAAGCCCACCAACACTTCATCATTTATTTCAGGTCGGAACAAAAGGCCGCGTTCATTTCCAGCATCGGGCAGGCTGATGCGACACCAGGCACCTTCATCACTTTTATGAATTACAGGTATGCGTACCAGTATTCTTTCTTCACCTTCAGGATCATCCTCAAGCTGTGTGACTATACCTGTTTGCAACCCTTGTATGGCAGGCAACAGAGCCCCTGCAAGCGGTTGCTGGATCTGATAGGTCTGCGCAAACCACTCGGGATGGATACCGAATTGGGTAACCGTTTTCCAGTCGCCCTGCTCATACTGATGCCGTACGGCCGTAACAAATAATTTTCCATCAAAACGTTCGCCCGCACCTTGAAGGTTAATGATCTTACCCGGCAATACATCAACCGTGCCTGCCGTACTTACACTCCCCCTGATAAGCGACAACCGTTGCCTCAAAAGTTTTGCATCCACCCATTGCTGTAATTCGGGTTCGGGCAACTTACTGCCATTGAATAAAGTGAATTGCTCTTCGCCCATAACATTTGCAAGGTCTGTTGGAGAAAGGTTTCCGGCCTCCGGTAAAGGTGGTTCACTTGCTTCCACATCTTCCAATACCTCCTGATTGGTATAATCCCATGTGGTGCCTTTTACCGCCTTGTATTGCAGCCGTGCATCAATCTCTGCATCAAGATCAAGCACAGTGGCACCGTATTGAATATCAAGTACACTTTCAGCAGAGAAATCGGGCTTCTTTATGCTGAGTTTGCCATCATCTGCAATACAGATCAGGCCATTGGCTTCCGCACGGCATTGAATAAAATCCCAATCGGTGCTGTTGTACTGAACCATTTGCCCATGGGTAACCGTGGTAGCTTCCACATCTTTTTCAATACCATAGGTGTCGATGATCTCTTCAATGATATCACTGTCTTTTACATCCCTGAAATATTTGCTTTTGCAGGCAATCGTCATCCTGGCTGCTACATCCCTGCAGTCAATCACCAATGCAGATCCTCCCTTTTCCCTGATCTTGATGGAATGTTTTACAACGATGCCTTTAAATGCGGTAGCATCACTACCCCGATATCCGAGTTTTATTTCTATGGATGCCCCTGGAATAAAATCGGCAGCATTACTTACCGGGAAAGTCTCCTGTGCAGGATCGCCATCTGCATACACAAGGGTTGCACCGGGTATGCGGTTAATCTCCTTGTAAATATGTAAGGATAAAAGATGATATGTTTTAGACACTTCAACACCATTACTCAGTACGGTGCATGTAACAACGGTTTTTGGTGCCTGGGATGGTATGGTACGCTGTGAGGGCATTCTATCATTTGGTTTGTTTGTCTACAGGCGGAAAAAAGATTTCACGACCCGGTTCAAGATGTCTGAAATTGGTAAGCTTATTTACTTTTGCCACCTGGATGTAATACTTGCTGTGACCATAAATGCGGTAACACATCAACGGTAAAGTATCACCTGCTTTCACGGTGCGGTAATGGGTCAGGTCGGGGCTTGCATTGCGTTCTTCGGCCACGCGGCGTTCTTCCTCTTTTAACTCCCGGATACTGACCTTACAAATTGCCCGGATAGGCTTTCCGTCAGGATTAAACAGTTTGTATGTAATATGGAGCGATTGACAGATACCCTTCATCAATGAAGTACCCCATACAAACTTGAAAAATTTTGGCTGATGGATTTCACCTTCATACCCCATCAGGAACTCTTTGAATTCTTCGATATCCTGAGAAATATCTTCTTTTGCCTGATACTTCGGATTCGGATTATCCCTGTCGTTGATGATGCCGGTATTGTCGAACAGAATTTCGAAGGAAAGTTCTTCGGGCGGTTTCAGTTTAAACTTTGGCTGTGTTCCGCTGGTTCCCTGCCCCTGACCGTTTTCAAACTCCATCTTTATTTCCTGCACATAGTTCTCAGGGTTCATCATAGCTACAAAAGGTTCACCCACCTGATTTTCACAACCCGGATCACTGAATGCAATAATCTGTAATTTTTCAAATTTTCCTGAAGCCATTGCTTATCGTTCTTTTTTGTTTTCAATGATCCGCATTACTTCCTCTACTGCTTCTTTCACGAGTTCCTTCGATGAATCTCCCGTATTACCCTTTGCTGCAGAATCCTGTGCGGGTTGTTGTTCATTAACATGCACCCTTATGGTCAGCTCTTTAATTTCAAGCGGCATACATCATTTTACTTTAAAGTATTTATAAGCCAATTCAAGTGTTTCCACTACAATTGAATTTTCCTGGGCATTCAGATCGCTCACGCTCCATTTTTTAGGCCATGCATCAATAAACTCCCATGTACGCAATGGTTCATGCTTTTCATTGAGCAGTGAGACCTGCACCACGGCCGGCTTGTGGTTAATAAAATCACGATCACGAAGGATACCGAGCAACCATTTGATCACTTCGGAATCGCTAAGCATCCCCCGTTTCAGCGACAGGTCGGCAAACTTGGAACGGCCCGGAAGTTTATGTTCAAACCGGTTTTCGCCCCCTTCCTTGAAGGTTTCCACATCATACTCCATGGTAAGGCCCGATACGGATTGAAAGCGGGTATCGTTATTATTACCCACACCAATAAATTCAACCCTGAAATGAAAACCTACCGGAGGGTAGTATCCGCCTGCACTGTTTGCCATGCCTTTTTGCTTTTAAATTCCTGCCTGCCGTAATGAAACAATGAGTATCAGGTTACCAATGCAAGTCCTTCATGGGCAAGCTCAATAGTTTCTATGGCTACTTCATTGCCATCGCTTTTCAGATCACTTGCCTGCACTTTTATGGGAAATGCATTCTTGGCTTTCCATGTCATGACCGGTGCATGGGTTTCGTTGAGCAAACTGATGATAATATCCCTGCGCTCAACTGTATTAAGCGCGATGGTATTCAGCCATTTATAAAAATCGCTATCACCCGTCATGGTTCCTCGTTTCAATGTAATGTTGCTGAACTTGTGCATGCCGGGCATTTTTATTTTGGAATATTCGGGGCTGCTTCCTTCCCGATACTCAATTGCTTCAACCTGCATATCAAGGCCGGTGACCTCGGTAAAGCCTATACGCTCACCGCCCCACTGCACCTGGAAATGAAATTTTGGAAGAGGATATGATGCCATAAGATTTATTATTTAGTATTTGTGATGTAATATTTTTTTAGTCAATGAGTCAATAAGTGAATGAGTCAATTATTTTTTTTATTTTAAAACTTTAAAAGAATTCCTGTTAACCTTTCAACTTGTCAACCTATCAACCAGTTAACCTGCCAACCCATCAACTCTCTGCCATCTTATGTGAGAACTGAAGGATAATAAACTCAGCCGGACGAACAACCGCCATTCCAATCTCAATGATCATTCTTCCTTCGAGGATATCCAGTGCGGTCATAGTCTTGCCAAGTCCGACGGCCACGTAAAAAGCATGCTCAGGCTTTGCTCCCTGCAAGGCACCCTGACGCCATAATACGGTCAGAAAATTTTCAATCATCCCCTGAACTTTCACCCATGTATTGGCATCGTTGGGCTCAAACACAAATGGCTCTGTTGACTTTTTACAGCTTTCTTCAACCATATTAAAGAAGCGGCGAACACTGATATAACGCCATTCATTATCATTTCCTGCCAATGTACGGGCACCAAAAACAAGAGTTCCTTTTCCGGTGAAAGAACGAATGGCATTTACAGATTTACCGGACACGGCATCAACATTTAAATTGTCGAGTTCGGTAGCTGTAAATGTGGTTGCAGGACCTATTACATTTGATAATGATACGTTTGCAGGCGCTTTCCAAACACCACGTGTACGGTCTACCAAAGCGTAAATACCTGCAATGGCTCCGCTTGGGGGCATTACCGTAGTACTGTTGCCCACTCCCGTCTGTATATTTTTATAAACCGGGAAAGCCAGCGAGAGTGAATTGTCGAGCGTTTTTGCATGGTTGGCCGCCGCATTTACCACATTATTTATATATGCCTGATTCAATTGATCGAAAAGTGGCCTCAGCAGATTAAGGGCTGCCAATTTTCGATTATCATCATTCGCTTCAGATATCAGCGAAGTAGCGGCAGCAGCCACCGAAAGCGGCCAGCTTACAGCAGTTATCATAGATGGAAAATCAACCGCTGTATAGCTGCTTGTAAGGTCTGCATCCACTTCAAGTTCCAATCCGTAAATATCTTCCATAATGGGATCGAAGGTGGAAGCAACAGCTGCCGTTAAGTTTGTTTTAAACGAAGCAAGGGAAAGTCCATTCGGTGGAACGGCATTGATCAG
>JALOMX010000009.1 GCA_025455245.1 Chitinophagaceae bacterium | reverse complement strand
GGTGGGATATATTTTGTGGGTACCAATCTTGACAGCCTTACCTATCCTTTTACTTTCAGAAAGGGTGATTTCATTAATGCACAGTTTAATTACCTGCTGAAGTACTTCTTCGTACCGGATTCGTCAGGTGGAACAGCCGGTTATTACCCTGATGTTTATGCAGCTACCACCTATTCCGATAATTTTGAGCTGACTATTTTAAAAAGAATCAACAACCGTTTACAAGGTGTTTTTAAGGGAACTGTAAAAAAAATGGATGGGAGTACACTTGACATTAAAAAGGGAGTGTTTGATGTTGAAATTGAAGAAAGATGAATGTGGTACGCTTAAAGGCCAAAGATTTTTTTATGTAAACAGGCCTGTCTTTATGTCTGCCAACAATTTAAAATATGTTTTGATTGTCTGATGGATAGGCTTTCATAATCGTAACGGACTTCATATATCAGCTAATTTTTATTTATCAGCAAATCCGTACGTTTATATATTTTCCGGCTTACCCCGATTGCAAATATTGATTTGATTGCTTACATTAGTTTTTTCTTAAAAGTTTGTAAACCAAATCAACATGCAACATGCCATCAGCTGGTTTGAGATTCCTACAAAGGATCTCGACCGCGCCACTAAGTTTTACGAAACTATTTTTGGTATCAGCCTTATTCCGCTGGATATGGAAAATATAAAAATGCGGATGTTTCCCGTTGAGGATATGGCAAACGGTATTGGAGGCTCGCTTGTTCATTCTGAAGGATTCTTTACGCCATCAGATTCAGCGGGTGTACTCATTTACCTGAACGGTAATCCCGATGTTCAATTGGTTCTGGATAAGGTAGAAGCAGCGGGCGGAAAAATTATGGTTCCTAAAACACAGATATCATCTGAATATGGCTTCATAGGAGTAATGATTGATACCGAAGGAAACAGGATTGGTTTACACAGCAACCCTGTTTGATGAACATAAAGTGCATTTATTCTTCTGAATGATATTTACTCCTTATCTGCACGAAAGAATCAAAAACACTTAGGTTATGTCTGTATCGAATCAATGGAATAATTTTATCCTTCGCATAAATGTAAATGCAACCATAGAATCTTTATACAAGGTATGGGCTACCCGCTCCGGCATGGAATCATGGTTTCTGAAAGAAAGTATTTATGTGAGGGCTACAGGTGAGGAAATAGATCAGGGGCATTGTGTTAAAGAGGGAGATGGTTACACATGGAGATGGTATGGCTATCCTGATGAAGTGACAGAAACCGGCCAAATACTCGAAGCAAATGGAAAGGATGTTTTTGCATTCAGTTTCGGAAAAGCCGGCAACTGTAAGGTCAGGTTTTACACAGAAAAGGGCGAACAAATTGTCGAACTTGTTCAAAGCGATATCCCGGATGATGAACAAAGCCGGTTTCTTTATCATATTGGCTGCAAAACAGGATGGACCTTTTACCTTGCCAACCTGAAGTCTGTTCTTGAAGGAGGGATCGATCTGCGGAACAGGAATATTGAGCTTCAGGAAATGCTGAATGCTTAGAAAAAACAGTTTTGAAAAATGTCTGCATTAAAAACGAAGCAAAACGAAACAGATGTTCAGGCCTACCTGAACAACCTTTCAGATACTCAACAGCAATCCGACTGCCGTTGGCTCATCGAAACTATGGAAGGAATAACAGGACATCAGGCCAAAATGTGGGGTAATCAATTGATTGGGTTTGACAGCTACGATTACAAACAATCAAACGGCAAAGATTGCAGCTGGTTTATGACAGGATTCGGGCCAAGGAAAGGGAATATCTCCATTTACATAATGACAGGTTTTGACCACTATCCTGAATTGATGAAGAACCTGGGGAAATACAAAACAGGTGTAGGTTGTTTGTATGTTAAAAAACTGGATGATATAAACAGGGATAGGTTAAAAGAATTGATTGAAGGATCATACAATCTTATGAAAACAAAACATGGTAAATGATACAGGCATGGAATATCGCCCGTTAACCATGGATACATGGCCTGCGTTTGAAAAACTGTTTGGAACAAAAGGCGCCTGCGGCGGATGCTGGTGCATGCATTGGCGACTGTCTGCATCCGACTTTAATAAGCAAAAGGGTGAATCAAATAAGTTTGCATTACTTCAAATTGTAAACAATGGATTGCCAACGGGTGTACTGGCCTTTGACCGTGATGAAGCAGTGGGTTGGTGTGCAATTGCACCACGGGAACATTTAAAAAGATTTGATACTTCAAGGGTATTACAACAAGTTGATGAAATGCCTGTATGGAGTGTTCATTGCTTTTTTATAAAAAAGGAATACCGAAATAAAGGATTAAGCGAAAATTTGCTGAAAGCAGCAACAGCATATGCCGCGTCAAATGGTGCCACAATGGTTGAAGGTTATCCCGTTGAAATAAAAAAAGGAAAAACACCGGATGTATTTGCCTGGACAGGCCTTGCACAGGTTTTTGTCCGGGCAGGATTTAATGAAATAATACGAAGAAGTGAAACAAGGCCCATTATGCGGAAGCTTGTTTCAAAGAATTAATTTTTTCACCTAAAATATATTCAATATGGACGCAGTAGAAAAGGCTATACAAACACAAATAGCCAATATTGAAAAATCAACCGGTAAAACGATTGCTGAATGGAAGCAGATACTGGAAGGTAGCGGTTTTACAAAACATGGGGAACTCGTTGGCTTTTTAAAGGAAAAACATGGTTTTACCCATGGCAATGCAAACACACTGGTACATATGGCTAAACAGAGCCATGCAGGTGCGGCGGAAAACGAGACAGATTGGATTGAGGAGCAATACAAGGGAAAGGAAGATTTGAAACCCTGGTACGACAGTATTATGGAATTGGTTGGCTCATTAGGGACCGACATTGAAGTAGCTCCCAAGAAGGCCTATGTTAGTTTACGCCGGAAAAAACAATTTGCCATCATTCAACCTTCTACCAAAAGCAGGATGGATATTGGTTTAAATATCAAGGGAAAAGAACCATCGGGTATGGCCGAAAAAGCGGGTAGCTGGAATTCAATGTGCACCCACCGCATTAAACTTGAAAATGCCTCGGGGATTAATAATGAACTGATGGATTGGATCAGGCACGCGTATGAACAAGCGGGTTGATACCATCCAATAGATGGTGACCTGTACTGTTGTATTTTTTTAAGTAATTACCGGGTAAAATCGAGGACGGCATTAAACCCATATACTTTGTGGGGTTGAATCGATACGCCGATTCCTTTAAACTCCTGACTCAGACATATCATGCGGTGACCAAGAGATGGTATGTCATCATCAATCAACAAAGCCATAACTGTTTGCAATGGAGTGGAATGCCCATAGTGGCAACATTCACCTCCAAAATACTCACGCTCTTGGCATTGATCGGTTTGCCGCTCATGGCCGTCGTAACCTGCTTTTCCGGATGTAAATGCATGACAAAGCGCACTCACCCATGCAAGGCTGTCAGGTTGCAAAACAGGAGCAGGCTTCATGGTGGAAAGTTGCTTTACAAGCGATTGATAATAGGTATTGGAACGGAGGTAAGTTCCGCCATATTTCTCAGGCCACTTTGCCACTACCGTTTTATTAAAATGCTGCGGGTTCTGACGAACAAGGTTTAAAATGTATACAACTTCCTTTTCGTTTTCTGTAAGGTACTTTCTTTGAGCAGCAGTATTGCAAACGGTATACTGACCCTTATTCCAAGAAGGATCAAATTCAGACAAGGGATTTACCGTTTCCCCGGATATTGGAGAAAATAATCGTATCCAGACAGAAAAAATAAGGTGCAAGGTCATGCCAAAAAGGTTTCCAATAGAACGATTCTTCAGGGATAAATCGGATAAAGCCTTTCTTTAAGTTACGTTAAATTAATTTTAATTTGAATATTTTTTAGTGCGCCTCTACTTGCATAAAGGATGGTTTTTAATTCTTACCTGATTTTTACAGCCAAGAATTGGCACATAACATAAAGCATAAGGATACTTTCTTCGGTTGGCAAATCCTTTTATCAACCGGCCCTGCCAATGATAATATCACCCGTAAAAAGAACTGTCCCCATACATTAATCATGGGTATGGATGGAAAAGATGGTACGGGTTCCCCCATTTCAGAAGCGAATCAGATGATTTTAATCCATTGCGATTTTTGCAAAACAATTTCAACTGAAAAATGAATCACATAATCATGTGATTTTTCGTCCCTTTCATCCATCGTTTCGCCCACTCATACTTTCACAAAGCCATTTTACCAATAGTGTAAATACGAATATTTTCTTAGATAATCCATCCAACCTTTGAACTTTCAATTTCAGTTTATGAAACACACAGGCACACTGCTACTAATCGTAGCATTCACATTAAAATCATGGGTTGTGAGTTCACAGCCTTCCGGTTCGGGAATTGCCGGTCGTATAACGGATGTATCCCAGAAAGCAGTTGCTTTTGCTACCGTTTCACTCTTAAAAGCATCGGATTCAACATGGTTGCGTTCAAGCCTGAGCGATAGTCTTGGAAGTTTTGCCTTTGAAGCAGTACCAAAAGGCACTTACCTTTTAAAGGTTTCTGCAGTCGGGTACAAAGAGCATTTTTCGGATCCGATTTCAATCGAGACCTCCACAAACATCATTATGGCAGATATCAAAGGGCTTTCCTTTAAAGGAGATGAACTTGCCAATGTGACCATAGTGGGCAGAAGGCCTCCTGTAGAGGTGCATGCCGATAAAACTGTGGTAAATGTTGAAGCAACCTTAAGCAACACCGGTGCCACTGCTTTAGAGGTTTTGGAAAAAAGTCCGGGCGTAATGTTGGACAGGGACGGGAACATCAGCCTTCGCGGCAAGCCCAACCCGTTGGTAATGATTGATGGAAAACCGACGTATCTTTCTCCGGCAGATCTCGTTAACCTTTTGAATACCATGAATGCCAATCAGCTCGATCAGATCGAACTGATGACCAATCCACCTGCTAAGTATGATGCCGCCGGTAATGCAGGCGTAATAAATATTAAAACAAAAAAGAATAAGCAGCGCGGATTCAACGGAACAGCCAATGCAACTTACAATCAAGGCAGGTATGCAAGTGGAAACGGTAGTGTGAATCTGAATTACCGCAATGGAAAATTCAATGTTTTTGGTAATTATAACTATAACCTGCACAACGGTTTTGGCGACCTTACCATCAACAGATATTACCTTGGAAATGACGGGACTTCAATTGAGCGAAATTTTGAACAACCCTCCTACATGCGCAGTAAGGGAGATAACAATACTGTAAAGCTTGGTATTGATTATTACCTGAACCCCAAAACTACCATCGGAATTACAGCCGGTGCATTTATATCCCCCCGCGATTTCAAATCAAAAACCATCGGTTATTGGAGCGATGCAGACTTTGTAACAGACTCATCAACCCAAACCATTTCCGACAACAGTAATCTTTGGAAAAATCAAAACCTGAATATTAATCTGCGTCATCAGTTCGATAAACAAACCGAACTTACGGCAGACCTTGATTACATCAGGTACGATATGGTGAATAACCAACTTTTTACCAATAGTAATTTTGATGAAGATAACCATATTACACAGGCGGATCAGATTAGGGGATACCTGCCTGCAGAGATCAATATTTGGTCGGCAAAAGCAGATTATGCAAAAAGTTTTCAAAATAGTTTGAAAATGGAAGCCGGTGCAAAAACAAGTCTTGTAAAAACGGATAACCTAGCTTCGTATGAAAACAAATTACTACCCAACGGCGAATGGGAGCCGGACTATAACATCAGCAATCACTTTTTTTATGAAGAAAGAATTGCTGCAGCTTACGGAAACCTCAAGGGAACCTGGAAAAAATTTGATTGGCAGGCAGGATTAAGGCTTGAGCATACGGATTATGAAGGATACCAGGCAGGAAATGCCGTTAAGCCGGATTCTTCATTTAGAAACAATTATACCAGTCTGTTCCCAACTGCGTTTATCAGCTATAAGGTTGACTCAGTCAATACACTGACCGTTAGTACCGGAAGAAGGATAAACCGGCCGGCCTATCAGCAATTGAATCCCTTTAAGTTTTTTATTAATAAGTATACTTACCAGGAAGGTAATCCATACCTGCAGCCGGAGTTTACGGCAAATATCGAACTTACACACAGCTATAAGGGCATCATCAATACCACCATCGGGTATGCAAATACTACACAACGGTTTTCGCAGGTATTCAGGCCCGATGGAGGCACTACGGTTGTATCCGAAGCCAATATAGGTACAAGAAAAGTTGCGAACCTTACTTTAAATATCAATCATCAGTTTGCAAAGTGGTGGAACCTGAGTTTTACCGGAACAGCTAATTACATGGTGGTTGATGGTGAAAACTTTGGTGAAAAAATTGAAAGTGAAAACCTGAACGGAAATTTTAATATAAACAATCAGTTTAAATTCAATAAAGGGTGGTCGGCAGAACTTTCAGGATTCTACAATACGAAATCAGAAGACGGACAATTCAAAATTGAAGATTTTGGTCAGCTATCCGCAGGCATCGGAAAGCAGGTATTGAAAGGAAAAGGAAGCATACGGTTGAATGCACGGGATATTTTCTGGACACAAAAAATCGATGGTCGTATTAAGTATGGCAATGTCAGGGAAAACTTTTTCCAGTTCAGGGATAGCAGGCAAATTACACTGTCGGTGCAGTATCGCTTTGGCAAGCCTGCTAAAGATGGTGAGCGCAGAAGAAACAATGGCGGCGCATCGGATGAACAGCGCAGGGTGGGCGTAAGTTAATTCGCCACCGTTGGGTTTTCTGCTTCATCGGGTATTATTCCCTTTGATTCTATTCGCATGGTGATTTCATCTGCAAGGTTTGACGCATGTTTTAACCGGAGGTAAGGAACCGTCCAAACTTCGCCCGGCAAATAAATAACAAGGTTGGCATATCCGTGTTTACGTTGCCAGGGCGTAGTTTTTACCGACACAAATACAATGTTGGAGAGCGCAACCAATAAATACTTTCTGCCCCAAATGCCTTTTTCAATAAGCAAATGCCCTTTATTGATCCTTAGCATGAAGTTGTTGCAAAAAACCCATTGGGTGGCGGAAAAATAAAGGATCCAGGCAATGCCAAGCCAAATAAATGCGGGTTGTTGATACCAAAGCAACCCCATCAGTATGAGACCTGAAGGCACACCCATCAGGAGGCTCCTGCGATAGGCATATGCCTTTTCAATACCTGAAGCAGGGCATTTTTCCAGCACATGGAAATGGCTGCCGTAGGGCGCTATTAGAGAATGTAACAATTCCTTTCCGGGAACAGGCACCTGTACATGCAGGTTTTGCTCCGTAATAGACTCTGCAAGACTGTGCATACGCAAGGTAAACATGTGCAGTTTTCTGCGAAGCCATGTTGCCTGCCAGGTTATAAACTCAATGCGTGCAACGGGCATGGATTTATGTTGCTTTGCAGTAAGGCCCCACGAAAAATGAAAAACACTGCTATCTGTACGAATGGTATAGCCATAGTAACGCATGAACACCCTTACGGCACTAACCAGCAGAGATAATAATACCGCCAGCAAAAACAAGGAGACCATGGCAGATAAACCGGGCTGCACATGACCTGCCTTTTGCTCAATATAGCCTACTGAATCGAAATCGATTTGCTCTCCAATATCAATGGCTTTCTGGAAAATAAAGAGGAGTATTAAAGCAAGCGATTTTAAATGGTTTTCGCTGATGAACAACCTGAACAATTCCAGGGGCTTTAATGAAATCGTCTTTTCATCAATAGGAGTTGCATGTTCTATTTCTGCAGCCTGATCGCTTGCAAACGTTTTGTACGTGCCCTGAATAAGGGTGCGCAATGCCTCCGCCTTATCCAATGCCAGTGCATCAATCACAAACTCTGCCTCACTTGTACCGGCGGTATCGGCTGTTACCTTACAGGTATGGGTGAGCCTGTGAATCAAATCCTGATGCAACTGTATGGTTTGCAGCTTTTGCAGGGGCAGTTCAATGCGCTGTTTTACAAATACTCCCTTTGTCAGAATAAGTTGGTCACCTTCCATCCAGAATTTGGTGAAAAACCAGCCGGTAATTTTATGTATTTTGAATATGGTTATGCCTGCAAGTGTTCCTATTATAAAATACTTAAGGCTCCTGGAAAAAGGTTCATTATCCCCGGAGGATACATCTTTAATGTAAGCAGCAATAAGGGCAATAAATACAAATCCGAGGAGTTCCCTGAATAATTCCCCTATGCCTGTAAGTATCATTACAGGCGAAGGGCGGGCAGGCTTATTCCAGGTTTGATGCTGTTCCATCTTTGTGCTCATGAGGGTTTTGCAATGGCTTTTGCCTGCCTGAAATCCATTCTTTCAGTTGGAGGGCATCTGCATGCAACAGGCCGGATAGCGTAACATCGGCGCCAACACCCCCAGCAGTAAACAACTTAAGCGAGGCAAGCCCATTCGCCCTTTCGAGGGGACCTCTCTTCACGCTTATATGCTGAATTTTCCTTATCGGAATCAGGTAAATATTTTCAAACAACCATCCCTTTCTGAAAACAATATCGTGCTCACGCAACGCGTAGCCCATATTGTAAAAAGATTTAATTGAAGTTAGAATGATGGTTAAAAGAAATAAAGAAAAAATTATGCCAAGGACAATCAACCAATCTGCCGGCGGTTTAACAAAATACATCGAAATACCCGCAATCACATCCAGTATCAACCAATACAAAAAGCCTTCTGCCAGCATGACGTTTTTATATGCCAATTGAACGCGGCTGAAATTCAAATCAGCATATGACGGCAATTTTTCAGGCGTAATCTGTTCGTTTTGCCAATGCATTTTAAATATTTTTAATTCATTATTTAACCCCGTCCAGCTCTTTTTGCAAAGCAAACATTTTATCCCTCAATCGCGCAGCTTCCATAAAATCAAGATCCCTTGCGGCCTTTTCCATTTGCTTTTTTACCTGTGCAATTTCTTTTTCCATTTGCGGAATAGTCTTTTTGACAGCCGTTGAAACATTGTATCCCTCTCCCCCATCATCAGATACAATCAAGGCTGCACCATCTTCAGCTACCAAAGCAAGCGGACTTTCCGGATTATAACCTTTAATATCAAGTACACTTGTTTGCTTCATCACATCTTCAATACTCTTCTTTATGGTTTTAGGAATAATTCCGTGGGCAATGTTGTAAGCAATTTGTTTTTCGCGTCTTCGGTTTGTTTCATCAATGGTTTTCTGCATGCTCTGCGTGATGGTATCTGCGTAAAAAATCACGAGTCCGTCGACATTACGTGCGGCGCGTCCTGCAGTTTGGGTCAGGCTTTTTTCATTTCTTAAAAAGCCTTCTTTATCTGCATCCAAAATAGCTACAAGGCTTACCTCAGGCAGGTCGAGGCCTTCGCGCAACAGGTTTACCCCCACCAGTACGTCAATTTCCCCAAGCCTCAACATCCGCAGTATCTCCACGCGTTCAAGGGTATCCACTTCGCTGTGTATGTATTTACTCTTGATGTTGATGCGTTGAAGGTATTTGTCCATTTCTTCGGCCATACGCTTGGTAAGCGTAGTTACAAGCACCCTGTCGCCCCTTTTTACACGGTTGTCAATTTCATCAAGCAGGTCATCTATCTGATTGATGCTTGGCCTTATTTCAATCGGCGGGTCAAGAAGACCGGTTGGTCGGACCACCTGCTCTACAACCACGCCACCGGTTTTGTCGAGTTCATAATCGCCCGGGGTAGCACTTACATAAACAACCTGATTGAGCATACTTTCGAACTCATAAAAATTGAGCGGGCGGTTATCCAATGCACTTGGCAACCTGAATCCATAATCCACCAGAATCATTTTACGGCTTCGGTCGCCGCCGTACATGCCCGATACCTGTGGTATGGTCTGATGGCTTTCATCAATGATGCATAAATAATCTTTTGGAAAATAATCCAACAGGCAGAACGGACGGGTGCCGGGTTGACGTCGGTCGAAAAAGCGGGAGTAGTTTTCAACCCCATTGCAATAACCGAGTTCACGTATCATTTCAAGGTCGTACTCCGTACGCTCTTTCAATCGCTGAGCTTCGATAAATTTTCCCTGCGACTGAAAGTATTCCACCTGCGCCCTCATCTCATCCTGAATTTCATTCAGCACCTGCTGCATCATATCCTTTGGTGCGAGGTAAAGATTTGCAGGAAAGATCGCGGCATTTTCCACCCGACCGATGCGCTTGCCTGTTTTTACATCAAGGGTTTCAATGCTCTCAATTTCATCGCCAAAAAAACTGATGCGATAACCCCAATCCACATAAGGAAGGTTAATATCAACGGTGTCGCCTTTTACCCTGAAAGTGCCGCGGTTAAACTCAATCGTTGTCCGGCTGTACAGGCTGTTGACAAGGCTATGTAAAAATCCCTGCCGGCTGATGACCTGCCCCTGTGCAATGCGTACAATGCCATTTTCAAATTCGGTAGGGTTTCCCATACCATAAATGCAACTCACAGAAGCTACCACAATAATATCGCGGCGCCCGCTCAACAGTTCGCTTGTGGCCTGCAGCCTTAGTTTATCAAGTTCCTCATTTATGTTCAGGTCTTTCTCAATGTAGGTATCGCTTGTGGGAATATACGCTTCAGGTTGGTAGTAATCGTAATAGCTTACAAAATAGCCCACGGCGTTATCAGGAAAAAACTGTTTGAACTCCCCATACAATTGTGCCACCAATGTTTTGTTGTGGGTAAGCACAAGGGTTGGCCGCTGCACGTTCTGAATCACATTGGCCATGGTAAATGTTTTACCGCTGCCTGTTACACCAAGCAATACCTGGAATGGTTCACCGTTTAGCAAGCCTTCGGTTAGCTGGGCAATAGCGCCCGGCTGGTCGCCGCTTGGCTCGTATGGCGCTTTTAATTGAAAAGGCATGGGGCAAAGTTCGGGGTTCACACTTTGATAGTTTTTGGTTTATGAAATTTTTTAAGTAAAACTATTGCAGCTAATCGTTTCGGCTAATCGGAGTACCCCCTATGGTATCAGAATAATAATTGGCGGAAAGTGGTACTTTTTATATGGATTCCGCCAAATATAAAACTATGCAAAATACATTTCCGTCTGTAGGTAGGAAGCGCTAAGCCCAACAAATGCAGGATTTACTGTCAAATAGCCGAAGCGATATGCTGGCTGTCATTGGCAGATGAAGGGTTGGAAAGACTGAGTTGATCAGGATGCATTGTTTTTACCTTGAATCTGATAACCATCATCTTTTTTAAATAGGTTAATGTGACTTGAATCATAAAGAAACCTGACAGCAAACGTATATTTGCATCGTGAAAAAGGGATTGGCAACCATACTATTTATCATTTTTGCTTTTCAGGTTGTCTATCCTGCCATGTTTACCGCATGGTTTTTTGTAAACCGTGCTGCCATTGCTGCTAAGTATTGTGAAAACAAAAGCCGTCCCCAATTGCATTGTGACGGTCAATGTTTTCTGGCGAAAAAATTACAGGCGATAGAAGAAAAGAAAAGCAGCAATGAGATGCCTTCATTACAAAACCTTTGGGTAGAAACACAACCCTGTATTCCGCAGGATACCATAAATGCAGTGACGGAATTTGATTGGAAGCCTGTGTTTCATAATGCATTCCAAACCCACGATTACCAATTTACCTGGATAAGCACCCTGCTTCGTCCTCCGGCAGTTCATTTCGCCTGAACTACCCGATACATTTTTCCTTAATCATTATTGAATGGTCATTGGCCATCACTGCTATGTGCATCCCTATTGGTCGCACATTGTAACAAAATTTCATTTTTCAAATAATTCATATCATGACTTTTAAAAATATATTTTCGCTTACACTTTTATCTCTTATTATTTTCTTTTCATCCTGTAAAAAAGAAGAAACCAATGCAAATCCTGTAACAGGTTTAACCAAAACAGGAAGCGGATTTGCTGTTGGAGCCGCAACCAAGGTGGACATTTACACCAATACTGCCGCCATTCAATCAGGCTTTCAGAAATTCTTTTTTGTGCTCACCGATTCCATCACAGGCAACTACATTGATGATGCACAAATAAAATTGACACCTATGATGGACATGGGTACAATGAAACATTCATCGCCCTATGAAAATCCTGCATCGCAAAAAGCAAGCAATCATCTGTTTGAAGGATCGGTTTTCTTTATTATGTCGAGCATGGGAGGCACATGGACCATAGATGTAAACGTACTTAATAAACTGAATAACAAAGAAGGGAAGTTTACCATTCCTGTTACGGTACAAGAGCCTGCACAAAAAAGGATGCTGTCATTTACATCTGCGGTTGATAATACTTCAAGGTATTTTGTTGGACTGGTACAGCCATCAAAACCCAAGGTAGGCATCAACGATCTTGAGCTTGTTATTTACAAAAGGCAGAATATGATGTCATTTCCGGCCGACAGTGCGCTTAGTCTCACTTTTGAACCGGAAATGCCCACCATGAACCATGGCTCGCCCAATAATGTAAACCCTGTACATAAAGGCAACGGGCATTATAAGGGTAAGGTCAATTTTACAATGACCGGTCTATGGCGTTTGCATTTCACCCTGAAAGCGGGAGATGCCATTGCCAAAGCCGATTCGCTTGATATTGAATTCTGATCTTCATCTGTGCAGGACGAAGGTTTCGTCCTGCATACATTTTCCTTTTATGAGAAAGCACTTTTTTGAACGGATTCCGGTCTGTCTGTATATTCTTTTATGGTGTTCAAATACGCCTCTGTTTGGACAGGATGATAGTATCAAGACTGTATTGTTGAATGATGTGATGATTACAGCCGAACAAAAGCAAACCTCCCAACAGCTTGTTCAGTTTTTCAGGTACAATCAGGGAGCTACCCTGGAAGATATTCTGTCAAGGTTACCTGAAATGTCGCTTATTCGCAGAAGCAGCTATGGTATGGAACCAACCATCCGAAACTATTCGGCAGGACAGGTAAATGTAATGGTTGGAGGCATGCGTTTGCATGGCGCCTGTACCGATAAAATGGACCCGGCCACTATTTATATTGAACCTATCAATCTTGAAAATATTCAGTTGCAAACAGGCACACAGGGCTCGCTCAAAGGGTCGGCCTTGGGCGGAACTATTGATATGAAAATTGCTGAACCTGTCTATTATGATGACAACCGTGTGCATGGAACCATACAAACCGGTTATCAGAGTGTCTCCAACGGCTTTTATGGAGCCGGTATTTTGCAGGGTAGTCATGGCAGATGGGCATACCGTACAAGCGGTACCTTTCGTATGAGCGATAATTATACCGATGGCGATGGTAAGGAAGTTGCGTTCTCTCAATTCAATAAGGTAAACGCAACATTGGCTGCTAGATATCGCCTAACGGACTACAGCTTTGTGCAGGCAGATGTGATTGCAGATGATGGTTGGGACATAGGCTACCCGGCATTGCCAATGGATGTAGGGATGGCGAAGGCCAGGATAGCATCTGTAAGTTATCAGGAACATGATCCGTCTAAGATCCGGCAGCATAATGAAATGAAACTTTACTACAACAAAGTGCGCCATAGCATGGACGATACAAAAAGGCCTGATGTTCCGATTCATATGGATATGCCCGGATTAAGTGAAACCGCAGGTTTTTATGCAACAACTGATTTGAAGTTTTCACCGGGAAACAGCTTGTTGCTGAGGGCAGATGCAAGCACAACATTTCTTACGGCTTCCATGACGATGTATCCTGAAGATGAACCACCCATGTACATGTTAACATGGCCCGATAACCGCCGAAATCAGGGAGGAATTTCTGCACAATGGCAATGGCAGGCAGATACCATGAAGACGCTGAAAGTACAGGCAAGACTTGATGCAGTTCAAAGTATGCTTACCACACAGGAAGCGAAAGATCATGTGAGTGTTACCGGAGGCAATACCAATAATCGTTTTGACCTGTTAAAAAATCTTGGGGTTCAGTATGTACGAAAATTCAGGAACAACCGGTGGCTACAGGCTTCCGCAGGATTTGCAGAACGAATGCCTACAGCAAGTGAGTTGTATGGGTTTTACCTGTACAATGCCTTTGATAACTATGACTATATAGGAGCCACAGATCTTAAAAATGAACAATCTCTTCAGGCAGAAATAGGTGCAGGATCCACCCGGAAGAAATTTAAATGGCAGGCTGCAGTATATTATCATTATATGTTTGATTATATCCTGGGAGAGGTGAATCCCGATTATTCTGCCATGACTATCGGGGCAAACGGGGTGAAGGTATATACCAATTCCGGCAACGCATGGAAGGCAGGCGGTGAAGCATCGTTGCAATGGCAAATGGCACCATTATTTGCAGTTGTTTCTACGGTACGGTACACCTATGCGCAACATGATACGGGTGATGCCCTACCCTTTATTTCACCTTTTAAAAACATTACCTCCTTCAGGTACGCCGCAAAGAGATTTTCCGTTCAGGCGGAGTATGAAGCAGCCGCCGCCCAAAATCATATCAGCACAATCGCCGGCGAAAGAATTACCTCGGGTTACTTTCTTACACACTTTCGCACGGGCTATGTGTTCCCATGGGGTAAAAACCTGATGAACCTGCAGGCAGGGATTGAAAATATTTTCGATGCAACTTACAGAGAACACCTTGATTGGGGTAATTTGTACCGTCCGGGACGAAATATTTACCTGCAAATACAGGTTGGATTTTAAAGGAGGTTAAATAAATTGTTGTTCCTGAAAGTAAAGAAGGATATGATCTTTCAGGAAATCTTCCTGTTCACGGAGGTTTAATTCAGGCAAGGGTTTTAACTGCCTGAAATGGGGCCAACCTTCGGTATCGGTATGTTCAAGCGTGTAATATCCTGAAGCGGATAAAATGGTACATACTGCCACATGCATCAGGTCCTGTTTGGTTTCTTTTGAAATTTTTTCATCGAAGAGTTGCATTTCCTGCATGCCTATCAGGTAAAGGATGGCATCGAGGTCGGGCTTTTTTCCAAAGCGTTCTACCAATTGCGCTTCAAGGTTCCACCAACGCTGCTGTAAATCGTCCTGAACATTCATAGTGGCAAAATTGAAGAAAACCACTAACGATTTCGGAAAAAATTACTTTTAAAAACAAGCCGGAAATAGCCGGGCTAAGAACTTTTGAGGATTATTCATTTTCTTTATAGTCCAAAACAAGATTTATGAAAGTATATCTAACCCCCTTTTTAATGGCAATTATTGCCCATGGTCATGCACAAAATGTTGGGATTGGAACATCATCACCCACAGCACCATTGGAAGTAGTGGGCAGGATAAAAACCACTTCGCTTCAGGTAACCCAAAATGCCGGAAACCACAAATTACTTACAAGCGATGCAGATGGAAATGCTTTATGGATTGACCCCATTTGGCGTATTGCCCCCAA
>JALOMX010000200.1 GCA_025455245.1 Chitinophagaceae bacterium | reverse complement strand
CGGAGTAATATAAATCCGAAGTAGCAGAGTAAAGAATATATAGGTAGTACATAACAAAAAAGTCACGCTTTTGACGTGACTCTTGCTCCCCCTGCTGGACTTGAACCAGCGACCCTCTGATTAACAGTCAGATGCTCTAACCAACTGAGCTAAGGAGGATTATTATTTCCTGTTAGGGGGTGCAAAAATAAGGGCTGAACAGAATGAACCAAATTTTTTTTGAAATATCCTGACTATTTATGCCTTGATTCTTTCTATCCGGGCACCCAATGCTTTCAATCTGCCCTCGATATTCTCGTATCCACGATCTATTTGTTCAATATTCTGGATAGTACTTTTGCCCTGTGCACTAAGTGCCGCTATCAGAAGCGCGACCCCTGCCCTGATATCGGGACTGCTCATGGTTATCCCCCTCAATGGCTGTTGACGGGCAAGCCCAACCACTGCGGCCCTGTGAGGATCACATAGAATAATCTGTGCCCCCATGTCAATCAATTTATCGGTAAAAAACAACCGGCTTTCAAACATTTTCTGATGAATGAGCACTGTACCACGGGCCTGCGTAGCCACTACAAGCATAATGCTCAAAAGATCCGGTGTCAAACCCGGCCATGGATGGTCATAAATGGTTAAAACGCCTCCATCCATAAACGTTTGAATTTCATAAACATCCTGCTCGGGAACAAGGATGTCATCGCCCCTGGTTTCAAAGGAAATACCCAATTGCCTGAATTTTTCGGGAATAATACCAAGATGTTCTATTCCACAGCCCCGGATCTCGATGGCACTCTGTGTCATGGCAGCCATCCCGATAAATGACCCTACTTCTATCATATCGGGCAGAATGGTATGGCTTGTGCCCGTTAGTTTTTCAACGCCTTCTATTTCCAAAAGGTTGCTTCCGATGCCGGTAATTTTTCCACCCATTCTGTTTATCATCCTGCATAGTTGCTGTATATAAGGTTCGCAGGCTGCATTGTATAAAATGGTTTTACCGGGTATAAGGGCCGCCGCCATCACAAGGTTGGCTGTTCCGGTTACCGATGGCTCATCAAGCAGCAGGTAATTTCCCTGCATTTTACTTCCGTTAAGGCTATAACTACCAAACTCTTCATCGTATGTATAAACTGCACCCAGTCTTTCAAATCCAAGGATGTGGGTATCCAATCTTCTGCGACCAATTTTATCCCCTCCGGGCTTGGGAATATAGGCTTTTCCAAAGCGGCCAAGCATGGGTCCGGCAAGCATTACAGATCCACGGAGCTTTCCACTCTTTTTATGAAAATCCTCTGTTTCAAAATAATCCGGATTTACACCTGAAGCATCAAAACGAATGGTTTTTTGACCTGCATGCTCAATCTTCACACCCGCATCAGCCAAAAGGCTGATCAAAAGATTTACATCAATAATATCAGGAATATTATGGATGGTTATAGGTTCATCAGTCATCAATACAGCCGAAATCACTTGAAGGGCTTCATTTTTGGCTCCCTGAGGTTCTATAGCCCCGCTAAGCTTTACGCCTCCGTGTACCACAAATTGATCCATAAATATAAATCATTTTTTAGGGGGCAAAGATGGGAAACAAGTACTATGTTTGAACCATGCCAACCCGCTTCCTCATCTTTTTATTTTGTCCGCTCGCGGTTTTTTGCCAATCTGATGGATCTTCAACTTTACTGCTGAAAAAAGGGAACAAAACTATTGGCCGCTATTTTAAGGGGGTGCCCATGCAGTTTTTTACCACGGAAAAAATGCCTGTTTCGGGTATCGTTGAGCGGATTTCAACAGACAGTATATTTTTGTCGCAATATAATATCCGTAGGATTCAAACACAAAACGGAGGAATCCTGTATGATACGATGGGAAAATTCAACCTTCAGTTCAGCATAGCCAACATCGGAAGTTTTCCTGCCGGAAGGCAAAAAGGTAAAAATATTATAACCGAAGGTACCCTTCTGCTTCTTGCAGGCAGCGGTTACCTTGTATTAAACATCTTCAATACCACAAGACAAGGCGACCCGCCATTTGGTGAAGAGAATTTACCCAATGTTTTGATAGGTGCAGGCATTGCTGCCACAGGCTTCATATTGAAAAAAGCCTGGCCTAAAAAATTATATATCGGGAAAAAGTATCAACTGAAAGTGATTGAAAGTTAATTGACTCCTTGCATGAAAAAAGTCCTGAAAGCATTTAAAAAATTTATTGTCTGGCTGTTTGTACTGCATATTATTTATACCATAATAATATGGGTGTTTAATCCACCGCTTACCCTTACCATGATGGGGAGTTTAATAAGGGGAGAAGGCCTTAAGAGGGATTATGTTTCGTTAAAGAACATGAGTAAACATGCCCGGCTTTCTGTAATTGCAGCAGAAGATCAGCTTTTCCCTCAGCATTTTGGCTTTGACCTGAAGGGAATTCAGGCAGCAATGGAATTCAATGAAAACCAAACAGGAAAGCTTCGCGGGGGAAGCACCATAAGTCAGCAGGTTGCCAAAAATGTATTTTTATGGCAGGGGCGCAGTTGGCTTCGAAAAGGTCTGGAGGCGTATTGTACCCTTTGGATGGAGCTTTTATACAGTAAAAGAAGGATTCTCGAATTGTATCTGAACATTGCCGAAATGGGAAAGGGCGTATACGGAATAGAAGCAGCCGCACAACATTATTTTAAAAAGAGTGCGGCTTCACTTTCAGCCCGTGAAGCTGCGGCCATAGCAGCCTGTCTGCCTTCGCCTAAAAAGTATAATCCCGGTAAACCTTCCCGTTATGTCAGCAGGCGCATAGGCTGGATACAAAAACAAATGCGGCAGTTACAATCAGATCCTGAAATTGCAAAACTCATAAATGATTAGGCGGATTACTTTATCCCGAAAACTCTGCACAGCGGTTGTTCTTTCCATAGCTGGTGCAATTATCTCAGGGTGTGGCGTATCTAAAAGCCAATTCAATCCTGAGAGAAAATTCAGCGCCGGACAATTGATTGAAGACTTTGATATTGCATGGAAAACCTATAAAAAAAATCATCCTTCATACAACTGGTACGGACCTGAAGACAGCGTGAATGCTGTTTTTGAAAAAGTTCGTGCATCCATTACCGACAGCCTTACAGAGGCTGAGTTCAGGCTACGGTTATCCTACGCGGTGGCTGCAATCAGGTGCGGACATACTACAGTTAGTTCATCCAAAGCCTATTCAAAATTTTTTAAGAATTCCAAAACACCTCAGTTCCCTTTATCAGTCAAGGTGTGGGGAAACGACAGTATGGTGGTGCTTCAAAATATTTCAAAAGATACCTCCAACATCAAAAAAGGCACTATCGTCACAACTATTGACAGTATTGGAACTTCCGTTTTTATCAGACAGATGAAAGAATATATTTCCACGGATGGCTTCAGTGATGGCTTCAAAGAACTACAGATCAGTGCGGCTTTTGGCGCACGTTTTAAATGGATGTACGGATTAAAGAATTCTTACAACATTGGTTATATCAATGAAAAAGGAAAAGACACTTCTTCGGTGTTACCGGTATATTTTCCGGCAAAAAAAGACAGCCTGATAAAAAAGGATACCTCCCGCAGAAACCAACTGAATACCAACCTTAAAAGACCATCTTATGGTTTTTTAAAAACAGATACTTCGCAAAAAATTGCTGTGTTTGAATTGAATAATTTCAGTCACCCGAAGGTGCCGTCATTCATCCGGAAAAGTTTTAAAACCCTTTACAAACAAAAAATATCCAATCTGATCATCGACCTGAGAATGAATGGAGGAGGCAAGGTTGAAAACAGTACCTTGCTGACAAGATATCTAATAAACAAACCTTTCAGAATGGCAGATTCTGTTAGTGCAAAAAACCTGGTTCCCGCTTACCCAAAATATACTCAGCATGGATGGGTATTTAAATATTTCCACTGGACCTTTGCAAAGAAACAGGCAGATGGGAGGTTTCATATGCAGTCTGCAGAAAGGGTCATGCACAAGCCCAAAAAAAGATATCATTTCAAAGGACAGGTCTATGCACTTACAGGAGGATTTACCTTCTCCGCATCCACCTTATTTCTTTCCAAAATCATGGAGCAACCTAATGTGACCATCATTGGGGAAGAAACGGGTGGAGGTGCAAGGGGAAACTCTGCAGTTTTTACACCCTATGTAACACTTCCAAACAGTAAGGTCAGGATAAGATTGCCCTTATTTCGCATTATTACCGATGTCGATATTCCTCAAAACGGTAAAGGAATATTACCTGATTATCATGTAACACCGGGCAGCGAATCCATCAGGCTTGGATCAGATAGAAAAATGCAAAAGGCTTATGAGTTGATCCTTAAATCAGAAGAGAAAAAATAAAGCTCACCTTTATACAACTTAACAAAAAAAGGAAGCTGCTTCTTATTTGAAACAGCTTCCTTTTTCATTTGAAGTTGGTATCAATTAATAGCCTTCGTTTTGCACAAGGTTATCATTTACGTCCATTTCACGCTGCGGAATAGGCATCACGAGCTTAGGGCTATTCCAAGCCGGTCCGTTGGAACCGGTACTGCCTGCAGAGGCTTTTCTGTTACGTTTTAAATCCCAGAGAAAATGCCCTTCATATGCGAGTTCAAGGTCACGCTGAAGCAGGATCTCATCAAGGTTTACATCAGCAAGAAGGCTAAGTCCTACCCTTTCACGAATACGGTTGATATCAGTAAGAGGAGTTGCACCAACCACCGTTCCCAACCTGAAGTTTGCTTCGGCGCGTGTGAGCAACATTTCTGCCAACCTTACAACGGGGACATGTCCAAAACGATCAAGGTGTTTGCGGGTAAGCCTACGACCGCCGCTTCCTGACTGGTAATATCCGCGACGTACATCGCCCACCGGATGACGGTTAACCCATGGAACCTGCGCATCAAGATCTCCCCGTCCGGCTGTTCCCGGAATTGAACTTACAGTTTGACCATAGTAGGTATTAAGACCATTTGTTCCATCCTGTGTGGTAATCTTAATATAGAATATATACTCACGTGGTGGTAC
>JALOMX010000008.1 GCA_025455245.1 Chitinophagaceae bacterium | reverse complement strand
TAGCATTTGAAATCGGAGAAAGGAATAGTTCCCGAAAATTATAGAAAGTCAATTCTGAAAATTATTCATTGTTAACAAATCATCTTGCCACCAAGGCGGCAGGGCACTAAGGTCCACAAAGATGTTTTCTTTGTGCTACTTCGTGTCTTCGTGCCTTTGTGGCAATAAAATTAATTTCGGAAAGAAGAGGTAATTAACAAAGTAGAATATTTCAAAACGCTGCGTACATTTTGAGAATTAAGCTTTGCAGTTCCGGCGGTTAAAACCTTCTGCCTAAAAAGCAAGCCTTTTCTTTAGCTCATTATCAATGAGGGTAAAAACGCCATCAGGCAAGTATTTGCGCCAATCATGCATTTCCTTCAACTCAACAAAATAGTTTAGTTTGAGCTTACGGAAATCATGCTGTGTAGCTTCGGGCATGTTGAGGCAAACGATCCATCCGTTTTCATCGCTCACGTTTTCATACCATTCTTCATAGTAATCCTTTTCGCTGCTATGAAAGTTCAAAACATTCTCTGCAATTAAAATAAACTTGTAAATGCCCTGATCAAACAGCGGATCAATAACCTCCCTGCGTAAGGTCATAATATCATTTTCGATGGCATCGTTCCACTCGCCTATCAATTCAATAATGGCAAAATGCTTACGGTAATCGGCAAATAATATTTTAAGGTAAAGGGTGTGGCTCCCCATATTGTCCCAATCGGGATGAATATAATAATTATAGACCGTGGTGGTATATTCCATGCTTTCATGGTTCACCCCATAAAAAGGGCTTCTCGGATCTTCTTCCGCCACATATTTATCACGCCACCGGTAAAAAGGTTCTAACTCCTGCATAAATCTTTACACATCGCCTGTGTTTATTCATTAACATCAAAACCAGTTCAGTGTTGATGAAAATAAAAAAAGGCATGCTGCAAATTTACAGCATGCCTTTGGGTGATCAGAAAATTTTATCTTTTACTGAATAAGTACTTTAATTGTTTCAACTTCTTTCTTGCCACCATCCGATACGCGAAGAAGGTAAATACCCTGAGCAAGTATACCAGTCCTCAAGGTAATGCGCTGAGGTTGTCCGTTCAGATTTACAAATGCCTGTTGTTTGGAAGCGCCTGTAATATCTAAAAGATCGAGTGTATGCTTGCCACTCATCCCTTCTTTAAAGTGTACCACAATCTGACCATTTGTAATGGGGTTGGGATATACACCCACTCCCGAATTACCGGTAGACCTCTCAAATTCTCCAAAGACGGCACCGTCTTTTTTGGCAAAAAGAAGGTTGCCACTTGCCAGGTCACTTGTATTCAACCAACCGGGATTCTGTTTCAATGTTACTTCGGTTAAATTGGCAGGATCTTCGATAACAGCAATTTTGGAAGCCACTGCTGCTGAAGAAAGGATAATGCTGCCATTTTCCTGAACGGCTGCGCCATTTACAGAGAAATCGCCGGGCACCCCCTTGAGCATACCCATATAAGTAGCAACTTTGGTATTCGGATTTACCTTGAATACATGCTGATACATACTGAATACATATAAACTTCCATCTGCTGCGCCAACCATATCGCCGCCCCAACTTGTACAACCGGTGTGAATGCTTATGTTGCCATTGGCAGGATCATCAATCAGCCTTCCAAGGTTTTCAATTACAGGATTTTTTACCCTTGAAGATACCCTGAAGAATCCATCGCCATTGTTGCTAAGTCCATAAATATAGCCATCAGCCCCCATGGTCATTCTTGTAATGACAGGCCCCTGATTATTGCCATTAATCGGAGCCGTATTGGGCAAAGGCAATACATCATAAACCTTACCAATATGGAAATAGGTATTCATATCTTTCAGGTTCACAAAGCGGATGTCCCCTGAAAACATGGTACTGTAATACAACCTGTTGTGTGAAGGATCAAATGCAAGGGCAGCAACACCGGAGTTGAGGGGTAAATCATTAATATCAGCAAGATTCTGGAGTGACACAGATCGGGTTTCTGAAGATTTCAATTCAACCCTTTTACCATTAAACTCCTGACCTTTAATCAGGAATTTGGTATCACTGCCATCCGGCATAACCTGACTGATATTAAGCCAGGATGCTCCTCCTGCCCGGGTATCGGTTACTGCAAAAATTCCATTTTTTTGCGCATAGGTGAAAATGGTGGAAAATAAAGAAACAAGTAAAATTGTTGCTTTCATAATGCTGTATTTATAATGGAAAATTACAGCAATTATTTATAAAATTCAAAATTTTGTTTAACCGGCAAAGGCAAAAGCTTCAATAGCTTTTTTCACGGTACCGTGTGTTACTAAAAGTTCCTTTGCATCATCGTAATTGCTTAACTCAAGTTTTTCCATCAGCATTTTCACCCCACGGTCAAGCAGTTTTTCATTGCTCAGTTGCATGTTCACCATTTTGTTGTCTTCTACCCTGCCCAATTGTATCATTACACTTGTACTGATCATGTTCAGTACCAGTTTTTGAGCTGTCCCGCTTTTCATCCGGGTACTGCCAGTAACAAACTCGGGGCCAACCACTACTTCAATCGGATAGTCTGCTGCCTCACTCACCGGGGCATTCGGGTTACAGGTAATACTACCCGTCAAAATCCCCCTTGCCCTGCATTCATTCAATGCGCCGATAACATAGGGAGTTGTACCGCTTGCTGCAATGCCTACTACTACATCATTGGCATTGGCCTGATGCTTTTCAAGGTCGAGCCACCCATCTTCTTTGCTATCTTCCGCAAATTCTACCGCCTTAAACATCGCATCGTCCCCTCCGGCAATAAGCCCGATTACCAAACCCATAGGTACCCCATAGGTCGGAGGGCATTCGCTTGCATCTACCACACCAAGCCTGCCACTTGTGCCGGCGCCGATATAAAACAATCGCCCGCCACCAAGCATTTTATCGGTTATTACCTCAACCAGTTTTTCGATTTGAGGAATTGCCCTTTCTACCGCAAGGGGCACCAACTTATCTTCCTTATTTATGTTCACAAGCAATTCGTGAACACTCATTTTTTCAAGATTCCTGTACTTGGATGGCTGTTCGGTTACCTTTTCAAATTTTTGCATAATGTTTTAAGCCTTACCCTTTATTATGCAAATTTCGGCAAGACTTTGCGTAAAATTACAATAAACCTGCAAAAAACCGCAAATTGATCAAAAATTATTTATGGTAATTAACCAACCCGTCCATAGGTGCCTGCAAAATGTTGCCTAATTGAAACTGAAAACCTTCGCACAGATCTTTTATTTTATCCCTGAAATGCCAGGAGATGCTGCCGCAAAAGTGAATCGGATATGTCCAAGTTTCGGGATATTTGAATAAATGCGTCATAAAAAAATCACTGATGCCGTCATCCAGTATATTTTCAATCATGTAATGCCCCCGGTTTTCACTTAAAAAGGTGGTAAAACCGGCCATGTACCTGTTGGGCCAGGGCTTTTTATAAACATTGTCCAGTATTTCACGATATTCCACTTTGTATTTTTCCCTGAACTGATGCATCAGTTCATCATCAAATGTACCGTAAATGAAATGCTGAAGGACCTTCTTTCCAAGATAGGCCCCGCTACCCTCATCCCCAAGTACATACCCCGGCGCAGGGTTGTTCCGTGTTATTTTTTTTCCGTTAAAAACACAACTGTTGCTGCCTGTCCCCAAAATACAGGCAATTCCTTTTTCCCGACCACACAAGGCCCTTGCCGCAGCAAGAAGGTCTGTTTCTACTTCAATGGTTTCTACTTCCGGGAAAACCTGTTTCAATCCGGAATGGACAATTTTTTGCAAAGGCACCGTTGCACAACCTGTCCCGTAAAAGTAAATGGCATCAATGCTTTTCTTTCCTAATTCAGGCAATAGTTCCCTGCTGATGGTCTCGGCTATTTGCTCTGCGCTAAAATAATAAGGACTAAGCCCCTGTGTCTGAAAGTGCTTCCTGGAACGCATTCCTAAAAGGGTCCATGCGGTTTTGGTGGCACCGCTGTCAGCAATCAATTTCATAGTTGGTAGTTTTACTTTTTACCGGTTTTATTTTCAAAATGGCCAAACCATTTTTATTTCTGAACCTCAATCTTCTGATCTTATCAGGTATTTAATAGATTTAGCATTGCGCACATTGCGAAAAAACCGCAACAATATATATATAATATTTCAACAAATTTTGTTTTACCTGCTCACTTATCATTAAAAACAAATAACAGGTTTGGGTTTAGCTTACTTTCGCAGCCGAAAATATCAGGATACCATAATAAAAATGAACGAAAGAAAAATACAATCCTGGCTACCCCTTCTGTTGGGTGTTGTCCTTGCGATCGGGATGGCAGGCGGTTATCGGCTTCAAAATCATTTAGGAAATAAAACATCAGTCATCAGGCAGGTTTCATCCGGCAGTGTTAATCAGGTACTCAACCTCATCAAAGAGAAATATGTTGATTCAATTTCGTTTGATTCCATAGAAATTGCGGCTATTGAAACCATTACCCGACAACTCGACCCCCACTCGGTTTTCATTCCGGGAAGCAGCATGGAAGATATAGAGGCTGACCTTGCCGGGTCATTCAGCGGAATCGGGGTTGAATACCAAATGATCAGGGATACCTTATTTGTAGTCCAGGTTTTGGAAAATGGCCCTGCAGCAAAAGCGGGCCTTTTAGCAGGGGATGCTATTACCGCAGTAAATGATTCAGGCATTGCGGGGGTTTCGCTGAACACAACGCAGTTACGGGATTTGCTCAGGGGAAAAAAGGGAAGTATTGTCAAAGTGAAAATTATGAGAAATGGCCGGTTAATCTCGAAAGATATCACCCGGGGCGATGTTCCATACAAATCGGTTGACACTTATTACATGGCTACAAAAGGTGTTGGCTATCTGAAAATCAATCGATTTGCAGAAACCACTTTTTTTGAATTCATGGATGCCATGTCGGCTCTTCAGAAATCGGAAATGAAAAGCCTGATAATTGACCTTCGGGGAAATGGTGGAGGATTGCTGGAGGAGGCAACTAAAATTGCCGATGAATTGCTTGAAGATGGGCTGGAAATTGTGACCACAAGGGGGGCAAAGGTGAAAGAAAACAAAACCATTGCCACCAAACCCGGTGTATTTGAAAAAGGTGACCTGGTAATTTTAATAGATGAACAAAGTGCCAGCGCCAGTGAAGTATTGGCAGGCGCACTTCAGGACCATGACAGGGCAACCATCATTGGAAGAAGGAGTTTTGGAAAAGGCCTTGTTCAGGAACAGTACAGCCTTGCTAACGGCGGCGCCTTGAGGTTGACCGTTGCGAGGTACTTTACGCCTCTCGGACGGGGTATTCAAAAAGACTATAAACAAGACCCTTTGGCCTATACGGGCGAAGTTTTCAACCGTATCCATACAAATGGAAATTCGGTTTTACCGGATACCACAGGAAAGCGAAAGTTTTTGACAAGGAAAGGAAAAACACTGTATGAAGCAGGTGGCATCTGGCCGGACATGGTGGTACCCTTTGATACCACAACCGTTTCAAAACCCCTGCTCAGATTGTATAACTCAGATCTTTACGATGAGCTGGTTTTTGATGGCTACAGGGATAATATTAAATCCATCAGTAACTACAAAGACCCGTTGGATTTCAACAGGAGTTTTTTGTTGTCCCAGGACATGTGGCAATGGATTGTATCAAGATCGGCAGGTGATTCAATTGCCCTGAACAAACTTACCACTGCTGACAAAGAAGGATTTGAGTGGCGGTATAAAGCGCAGTTGGCAAGATATAAATGGGGGGCCGAAGGATATTTTAAATTGATGAACAACCATGACCCTCTTTTTATGAAAGCACTTGAATATCTGCAGGAGGAGAAAAAACAATGACGGGTTTAATTAAGAAATGGCTTTTAAGAATTCTCGGTCAGGAACGTTATCTCACCCTGACCTCCACCATTTTTTTTATTAGCTTTCAGCAGGGGCGATTAAGGAAAAACCCTGCCTATTTTACGCATTACCTTGTTGGATCATTAATAAAACCGGGATTTACAATAATAGATATAGGTGCCAACCTTGGTTACTACTCGGTTTTGTTTGCACATCGTACCGGCCCTTCAGGAAAGGTAGTATCTGTTGAACCCATTGAATTGTACAGAAGGGTATTGCAAAAAAACATTGCCGGCTTAAAACAGGTGCATGTCCTACCCTATGCCCTTGGCGAGCATGAAGGGGTACTGAAAATGGGCAACCCATCCAAAGAACAGCATAGACATGGGCTGATGAAGGTTTTAAAAGAAGAAGAGACCGCTGAAATCCAATATGAGGTTCCTGTAAAAAATCCTGTGTCCCTGTTTTCTGACCTGGAAAAAATTGATTACATAAAATGCGACATTGAAGGTTACGAAGTACCTGTAATTCCAGCCATGAGGTCGTTAATTGAAAAACACATGCCCATCCTTCAAATAGAAACCGAAGGCGAAAACAAAAAAATCCTGATGTTGTTATTGGAGGAACTTGGGTATAAAACATATTATGCAGGTCCCGAAAAGCTTGAGCCGTATAATGATGTTTCCTTGCCGTTACCGGGCGATCTTATTGCCATACCAAAAGACAGGATTGTATAATTGAAAACCATTGTAACACTTACGGTAACACGCTATCCGGCCTGGGCAGTTCCCTTTGCATTTCATTCCATGCTGTTTTTCAGGCTGCCTTTGCTCTTCAGAAAAGACCTGATTTTCTGGCGACTGATGGGTAGCGGAAAAAACGGCACTTTTGATAAGACACCGGATTTACGTCAGTGGGGAATGCTTTGCATTTTTCCGGAGGGTTATTTCCCGAAAAATGCAGAAAAAATCAATGCTCATGATGAAATCCTGGAAAAGGCTTATGGTAAATTTATCAAGGGCTGGATTAAAATTTTCAAGGGAAAAAGTACCACGTATTTACTTGAACCGATGGCAGGACATGGTGTTTGGAATGGACGGGAAGTTTTTGGGCAATTACCAAAAAATGTGGAACACGATGGAGAAATGGCCGTAATGACCCGCGCTACCATCCGCTTTTCAAAACTCTCCCGGTTTTGGAGCCACGTACCGGATGCAGCGGAAGAAATGGCAAAAGCAGAAGGTTTTATTACAAGCTATGGGTTGGGAGAATGGCCCTGGATCAAACAAGCAACCTTCAGCATCTGGAAGAATCAGGAATTCATGAAATTATTTGCCTATAAAAGCCATTTTCACAAAGAAATAATCCGGAAAACACGGCAGGAAAACTGGTACAGCGAGGATATGTTTGTCCGGTTCAGGGTACTTCGCAAATTTTGACATGAATTTATAACCCTTACCTTCGCCCCAAACGAACAGTACGTTATGCTTGTGCTTGCTAAAGGGCATTTCCACTAAGCCTTATCAGAGCAAATCAAATTACCAAACAATCCGTCATCGGGTTGCCTGTTTCGTTTCCCAAATCACAATCAATAGTTATGGCAAAAAAAAAGACTCCTGAAAACATCTTTGTTAACTCAGAAATCGGAACCCTTAAAAGATTATTGGTACATAGCCCGGATAGCGGCCTTGGCAAGGTTGTACCATCAAAAGCACAGGACTGGCTATTTGAAGATATAGTTCACCTTGAAACCATCAGACGAGATGAATACGATTATTACACCAAGATATTATTGTACTTTCTTGATCCTGAAAAAATAAAGGGAAAAATTGCAGAGGTTGATCATCCTGCCAAGCAAAGGGGATTCTATAAACCTGACAATAAAGATTATTTTCATAGCGATAAGGTAATTGAGATTCAAATGCTGCTGGCAGATATCCTGAAGATGCCCGATATCAAGCTAAAACTTGTTGCATCGGTATGTGCCATTGAGGGTTGCAGCTACGAAACCCAGATGCAGTTACTTCAGTTTCCAAGTACCATTCTTGCCAAAGTTTTTATCAGCGGAAGTATCAGTGAACAGTCAATGATATTCCCTCCTATTCCCAACTTCATTTTCACAAGAGATATTGGCATCGTCATAAATGACCATATTTTACTGAACAAACCAGCCAAGCAGGCACGAACCCGCGAAGCACTTTTAATGAAGTATATATTTTTCAATCATCCTTATTTTGAACATATCCGCGATAATGTGATTGAACTGCCCGAAGCCCACCTTCATTTCTTGAATCCGCGCGAGGGTGAAGACCGAAAGGTAACCCTTGAAGGCGGTGATGTGATGGTGGTAAGCAAAGACCACCTCCTTATCGGTGTAAGCGAGCGCACATCCTGGGAAGCAGCCCATCAGGCAATTAAAATTCTTTTTGAGAAAAAAGTAGTTAAAAAGATTACTGTTGTAAAGATTCCGCGAAAAAGGGACTACATGCATATCGATACGGTTTTTACACAGGTGAAAAAAAATACATGGGTTATGCTTGGCAATTTTAGCCGCAAAGCCATCCTGATGGAAGACGCAGATCATGTTCAAAGAATATTGGAAGGCAACCCCATTAAAAGCAATGGGCTAAAGATCATTCAATTCCGTTCAAAAGAAATTGACAAGCCTGTTTATTTTGACAGCCTCGAAGATCTTCTTTCCGACATCAGTATCAAAGACCTTGGATGTAAAGATGTAAATATCATTTTTTCAGGCGATAATGTTTTTCCTTATGATGCACGCGAACAATGGACAGATAGTTGCAACCTGCTGGCATTAAAAGAAGGCGTTGTTCTTGGTTATGACAGAAATGACAAAACCCTTGAAGCTTTCAAAAAAGCAGGATTTAGTGTTATTGGCGTTAAGGAATTGCTGGACAAATTTGAGAACGGAACTTCATCGCCCGATAAGCTGAAAGACACGTTTATTACCATGCCTTCAGCCGAACTGAGCCGTGCAAGGGGTGGTTTTCATTGTATGAGTATGCCGCTGCTCAGGGAGGAAGTTTAGGTTGAGGTTAAGGTTGAGGTTTAGGTTGAGCTTGCCTGTCGGCAGACAAGGTTGAGATGAAGAGAATATGTATATCAAATTCAAAAAAAATCTGATTCAATGAATTAAACATATTGTAAAAGGATTTAGTTAATTGGATCATAGAAACAGATTTAATGTAATGGAAAAGCAGACTACCAATAACATCCTGATGATAAGACCTGCAAGATTTGGATATAATGCCGAGACTGCAGTTAACAACGCTTTTCAGATGGCAGATGCCAATCAGGAATATGTCCAAAAAAGAGCCGTTGAGGAGTTTGATGAATTTGTTTTAAAACTTCAGCATGCAGGAATTAATATAACCGTTGTTCAGGACTCACCCGAACCGCATACACCTGATAGTATTTTCCCGAACAACTGGATTTCATTTCATGCCGATGGCACCATCATATACTATCCAATGTATGCAGTAAACAGGAGACTGGAACGCAAAACGGAGGTTATTGAACACATTCGGAGTAAATTCAATATCAAAGGCGCATTGGATTACAGTCATTTTGAAGCAGAAAATATTTTTCTGGAAGGAACCGGAAGTATGGTACTGGACAGGGAAAATAAAATTGCCTATGCTTGTCTGAGCCCCCGAACGGATACCGGCTTGCTGCAGCAATGGTGCAATGAAAATGGCTATACATCTGTAGCATTTCATGCCGAAGACGATAAAGGGACTGCTATTTACCATACCAATGTTTTGATGGCTGTTGCAGACTGGTATTTTGTAATTTGTTTGGATGCCATACCCGATCTCAATTAAAAAAATATGGTTATAAGGGCAATTGCTGAGAGCGGGAAAGCCATCATCCCTATCAGCCATGACCAAATGAATCATTTTGCAGGTAACATGCTTCAGGTACACAATGCCGAGGGAGAAAAGATACTTGTAATGAGTAAACAGGCATGGGATGCATTACCTTTAAATAAACAGCAATTATTGCAATCTTTAAACAGGGTTTTGTACAGCGACCTTAAAACCATTGAAACCAATGGGGGTGGAAGTGCGCGTTGTATGATGGCTGAAATCCATCTTCCGCAAACCCATGCTGATTAAATAAATTTCTGAATACAATTTATCCTGTCATTTGTACTTATTGAATAATTTTCCAAACAACCAATCATTTATTTATGGCCATAATAGCACCGTCACTGCTCGCAGCTGATTTTTTAAAACTTGAACGTGAAATTGAAATGTTTCACAATAGTGAAGCCGACTGGCTGCATCTTGACGTTATGGATGGCAGGTTTGTACCCAACATCAGCTTTGGACTGCCGGTTATTGAAAGCTTAAGAAAAGCTACGAACAAAACATTTGATGTACACCTGATGATTCTTGAGCCAGAAAAATATGCCGAAGAATTTAAAAAAGCAGGGGCAGATATCCTGACGGTGCATATGGAAGCATGTGTCCACCTGCATAGAAATGTTCAGCAGATTAAATCCCTGGGGATGAAAGCAGGTGTTGCACTCAATCCGCATACACCTGTATCCACACTTGAAGATATCCTCCATGAAATAGATATGGTTTGCCTGATGAGCGTTAACCCGGGCTTTGGAGGCCAATCATTTATCCCACATACCTATAAAAAAATAAAGGAACTAAGAAGATTGATCGATGAGAGAGGGCTAAATGTAGAAATTGAAATTGACGGTGGGGTTACGGTTGAAAACGCAGGTTTACTGATCAATGCTGGGGCTTCTGTATTGGTTGCAGGAAACACTGTTTTCAGAAGCAAAAATCCTGCTGAAACCATTAGCAGGCTCAAATCAATATAAAAGCCCCTTGCGGGGCTATCAGGTTGTAATCATCAGATCATTGCTTACCACTTATCTACCTCTTCCTGGATTCCATTTCCTCCGGGCAAATCCTCTTGAACAGGTTGTGTAATCATGGATGTTTCCTTAAGTTCAGGAATATCCTGTTTGGTTCCCTGCCCGTTGCCATTGGCATTCACATCCTTGGGAATCAATTCAGGGTCTATTTCAACTTCAGGATATTCATGGTTAAATGCATCAAAGTCGAAATTGGGCATTAATTCTGTTTTCACATAATCAACTGCCTCGTTCAAGCCTTTAAGGAACTTATTGAAATCTTCTTTGTACAGGAAAATTTTGTGCCTTTCGTAACTGTCGTCATTAAAACGTTTCCTGCTTTCGGTAATGGTCAGGTAATAATCGCTGGCACGGGTGGCTTTGATGTCAAAGAAATACGTTCTCCGCTTACCGGCTTTGATCCTTTTACTGTAAACACTGTCCTGTTTTCTGTCGTTGTTTTCGTAACCCACAGTTCGCTTAGTTTTGGTTCCCGCACAAGCGGATAGTTTAACAATTAGTTTGCAATGGAGTGACAAATATATGAAACCCTTTTTTTTGACAAAATTTCCATTTGGTTTCGGTTATACTTTTTGCAATGCCCTATCTTCGCCCCCATTCAAAAAATTACTGTATGAATTTGCATGAATATCAGGCGAAAGAGCTGCTAAAAAAGTTCAATGTTCCCGTACAGGAGGGCATTGCTGTAGAATCTGTGATGGCTGCGGAAGAAGCTTACAGGCAAATTAAAACCCAGACCGGAAACAACTTTGCTGTAATCAAGGCACAAATTCATGCCGGCGGCCGGGGTAAAGGAAAAATAGTGGGAACCGAACAAAGAGGTGTTGCAGTGGCAAAGGGAATTGATGATGTTACCACCATTGCAAAAAATATTCTTGGACATACCCTTGTTACCATTCAAACCGGCGAAGCGGGTAAAAAAGTGAATAAGATCCTGATAGCGCAGGATGTTTATTATCCGGGCCCCAACCCTGTTAAGGAATTTTACCTCAGCATTTTGCTTGACCGCTCAAAAGGTCAGAATGTAATTATGTACAGTACCGAAGGGGGAATGGACATCGAAGAGGTTGCACACAAAACTCCGGAAAAGATATTTAAAGAATGGGTACACCCCGGTGGCGGATTACAGGGTTTTCAGGCAAGAAAAATTGCATTCAATCTTGGCCTGTCTGGGGAAGCTTTTAAGAATTGTGTAAAGTTTGTAACAAACCTTTATAATGCATACGTAGGGCTCGACTGCGGAATGCTTGAAATCAATCCCCTGTTTAAAACAAGTGATGATAAGATCATTGCGGTCGATTGTAAAATGAACCTCGATGACAACGCCCTGATGCGTCATCCGGATCTTGCTGCCATGCGTGATATCAGTGAAGAAGACCCCACAGAGGTTGAAGCAGGTCAGTTTAACCTGAATTTTGTGAAACTTGACGGCAATGTGGGCTGTATGGTAAATGGTGCCGGCCTTGCCATGGCAACCATGGATATGATTAAACTCAGCGGTGGTGAACCCGCCAACTTCCTTGATGTAGGTGGTTCGGCCAATGCCCAAACCGTAGAAGCCGGATTCCGTATTATTTTGAAGGATCCAAAAGTTAAAGCGATCCTCATCAATATTTTTGGTGGAATCGTTCGTTGCGACCGGGTGGCACAAGGGGTTATTGATGCTTACAATACCATCGGCGAAATCAACATTCCCATAATTGTACGTTTACAGGGCACTAATGCCGAAGAAGCCAAAAAGCTAATTGATGAAAGCGGATTAAAGGTGCAAAGCGCCATACTTTTAAGTGAAGCTGCCGAACTTGTAAATAAAGCAGTAGCCTGATAATTTTGCTTTAAGTCACATTTTTTTAAAAAACCCGGAGTATTGACCTCCGGGTTTTTCTATTTACTCAGGCATGGTGTAACTTTAAACGTTGCATGAGTTTCGCCACACAACATATCGACCATCTGATCCTGCAGTTAAAGCGCTTAACAAACAGGTCTGTGGATCGCGAAGTGATTCATGACCTAAGGGTAATCGTTAAAAGGCTTAAAGCCTTATGGCTCATCCATCCGGTGGCCGATTCCATTCCTTTTAAGAATAGTTTTCCGCATATCCGGAAACTTTTTCGGTTAGGGGCACGTACACGGGATCTTCAGGTTATTAAATCCTGTCTTGAAACCTTACCTGATTTTTCAAAATACCCCCATCTTGACGAACTGATACAAACTGAAATAAAAAAAGAAAAGAAGAGCCTGAAAACCAAACTTGAAACCTCTTCATTCCGAAATGAGGTTTTAGATGAACTGATAAAGTACAAACAATTCTACCGGATAACTTCAGGATACCTCATGAAGTTGAACCGAAAAAATTATAAGGTAAAGGTGGAAGAACATATGAGCAGAATCAACCCAAGGGATGCTGATCAACTGCACGATTTACGTAAAATGCTGAAGAATCAGATTTATCAGTCAGAAGCTTTTCATAGCCACCATGATTTGGCAAAAGATCCTGTTTCGGGTCTAAATCTGCAAACCATTCAGCATAAACTAGGATTCTGGCACGATTGGTGGAATACCGTACATTGGTTAACCATACATTCACAAGATCCGGACACCCCAAATACAGAACTTATAAAACAGGTGAAAAAAAAGGAATCTGAAATTAAAAGAGAACTCATGAGGAATATTAGGTTATACCTCCTTCACAAACAAACCTAAACCCTACGTCCTTTCTGTTGCTTCATTTACAAGGTAAACAATATGGCGATAAGGCTTGCCGCTAAAATGGGTTAATGCCATTTCACAGGTTTTTGCACTTGCATAATAACCATCTGCTGAGTTTTCAGCAGCTTCATTCAATTCCTTTGCTGTTGCTCCTTTGGTTAATTCCGGGAATAAAAATCCCCTGTCACCGGCCATTCCGCAGCAACCTGCATCTGCTGGAATAACTACATTTTCAGCACACTGCGCGGCCAATTCTTTCATTGCACCGGCAAGTTCCATTTTGGAAGCGGCACAACCGGGATGCAAAACAACTTTTGTCTTTTTTTCAATGGCAGGCAGTTCAGGAAGCACAACCTCCTTCAGAAATTGGATGCTGTCGTAAATAATGAGCTTTGATAATTTTTCCCGATAACTTTCCTCAAGATGACTCCCTGCTTTTAACAAGGTGTAAGTACAACTCGAAAAATCACAAACCACCGGCAATTTACCTTCTTTTGTCCATTTCCAGAGTGCGTCAATGAGTGCCCGTTGCCGAATATAAGCTGCATCAAAATAACCTTTACTGCTGAAAGCCTGACCGCAACAATGACCACTTAAATCTTTAGGAAGTAACATGCTCAGTCCGGCATTTTTACAGGCCTCCAACATAGCCTGCTGAACACTGCCCTTCTCCATATCATTTCCCATCATGCGCTGAATGCACGCACTCAGGTACACATATTGGGGATTGTCGGGATGTTGATACAATTGCCCCGGAGGTTTTCCCAATTCATTCCACCAAAGGGGCATTGAAGGGATTACTTTTTTGATTCCGCTTGTAAAACGAGGCATGAAACGCTTACCAAAGAGCGTATTCATTAAATTGCCAAGGAAAAGCAAGCCCTTCAGTAACCTTTCTACAAGCTTAAATTGATGCGACAACATTTTGGCCACCCCTTTCGAAAACTTTCCATGTTGCTCACTTCGCAATCTTTTCACCAAATCACCTGTATTAATCCCCACCGGACAGTCTGTCTGACAAAGACCATCTACTGCACAGGTGTCGAGTCCGGAATACTGAAACTCATTTACAAGTTGCCTGTACTCCCGTGACTCACCGCTTACTTCCATTTGTTTTAAATGCCTGCGTACCTGAATGCGCTGCCTCGGGGTCAGGGTTACATCCTTACTCGGACAATGGTGTTCGCAAAACCCGCATTCAATACATTTATCAACTTCATGTTCCACCTCGGGCATTTGCTTCAGGTCCTTTATGTGTGCTTCCTTGTCAGAATTTATGATGACTCCCGGATTCAGCAGGTTCAGCGGGTCAACCGTATTTTTTAACTCACTCATAATACGGTAAGCTACCCCACCCCATTCAGCCTCTACAAAAGGTGCCATGTTTCGTCCGGTACCATGTTCTGCCTTTAAAGCACCCTGATACTTTTCCAACACAAGGCTTACCACTTCCCGCATGAAAGCATCATATCTTTTTACCTCAGCGTCCTTGTCAAGTAATTGCGTGATAACAAAATGTATGTTCCCCTCTTTGGCGTGCCCGAAAATGATGGCATTATCGTATCCGAATTTTTGAAATAACTGTTTTAAATCTATCAATGCATCTGCAAGATGCTCTACCGGAAAAGCAATATCCTCCAGAATTACCGTCGTCCCGCGGTTCCTTACAGCGCCAACACTTGGGAACAAGCCTTTTCTGATTTTCCAGTAAAATAGCCGATTCTTTTCGCGGGCAGTAAATTCAGCGGGATGAAGCAACTCAAGACGGTTGCAAACAAGCATAGCTTTGGCTAAAGCCTTTTCGAGTTCGGCCTTATTTTCTGCCTGAAATTCGCAAAGCAGTGCAGCAGCATCCGGTGGCAAATGCTGAAAAAAATCAGGCAAGCCCGGCAAATGTTCTACACTTTTCAGGGCATTGCGGTCCATCAGTTCAAGTGCTTCGGCGCCGGCTTCCTTAAGGGCCATTATTGAATTACAGGCTTCATAAATGCCGGGGAAGTAAAGCATAGCCGCCGATTTACAAGGCAAATCGGGTATGGTTTG
>JALOMX010000199.1 GCA_025455245.1 Chitinophagaceae bacterium | reverse complement strand
GAGCGATGAAGTATATGAACACCTCATTTTCGGAGGGAAACAGCACCAATCCGTACTCCGTTATCCCGAGTTGTTCAAACGAAGTTTTGTAAGCTTTTCATTTGGCAAAGTGTACAACTGCACAGGCTGGAAACTTGGCTACAGTATTTCCCCCGCTGCTTTTACCTCCGAATTCAGAAAAGTACATCAGTTCAATTGTTTCAGCTGCCATACTCCCATGCAGGTAGCGCTTGCTGACTTTCTCCAAAATGAAGAAGCCTATACCGGTCTTGGAAACATATTAGAGAAAAAACAACAGTATTTTCAATCGATGCTGTCTGCAACACCGCTTAAACCCCTGCCCACCTATGGAAGCTATTTTCAATTGTACAGTTACAGTGGTCTCAGCAATGAAACCGAAGCTGAACTTGCTATCAGGCTTACCAAAGAGGCCGGTGTGGCCTGCATACCTGTGTCAGCTTTTTACACCGATGGCACCGATAACAAGGTGCTGCGTTTTTGCTTTGCCAAAAAAGAAGAAACACTTGCAGAAGCTGCAAACAGACTGGCAAGGTATTTTGGTTGAATTAAAATCCGGAAATTTGCTTACCATCCGAAAAAACTAACAAAAAAGTTAGTAACAAAAAAGTTAGTTTTTCAGGAGCTTAACTGAACAGGTACTCAATATCATCGCGCGTAAGTTTCTTAACAAAACCTGCATCATCGCTGATGAGTTCTTTGGCAAGTAACCTTTTCTTTTCCTGCAGTTGAATAATTTTATCCTCTACCGTGTCTTTACAAATCATCCGGTAAGCAAAAATGTTGCGGGTTTGCCCTATACGGTGTGTGCGGTCAATCGCCTGCTGTTCTACGGCAGGGTTCCACCATGGATCTACAATGTACACATAATCTGCTGCGGTCAGGTTGAGACCTACACCCCCCGCCTTCAGCGAAATGAGGAATACCCTGCACTCAGGGTTGCTCTGAAAATTATCAATTGCCTTTTGACGGTCTGTTACCGTGGTGCTTCCGTCAAAATATTCGAACTGTACCCCAAGGTGCTGCAGCTTATGCTTAATAAGCGAAAGCATACCCAGAAACTGAGAGAATACAAGTGCCTTATGGTCGCTGATATTTTCAGTGATTTCACGGGCAAGTTCTTCAAGCTTAATGCTATGATTCGGATACTTTTCCGGCTCATTTAAAATGGCAGGGCTGTCGCAGATTTGCCTTAGTTTCATAAGGCCCTGTAAAATAGTCAGCTGACTTCTTCCGATACCTACGCTATCTATCGCACCAAGTACTTTATCCCTGAAATCGTTTCTGAATGCATCATAAATGCGACGCTGTTCGCTTTCCATTTCGCAATACAAAATGGTTTCCGTTTTTTCCGGAAGATCCTTGGCAACCTGCTCTTTGGTTCTCCGCAATATGAAAGGATACAACAGCTTACGCAAATGAAGTTTTTGCTCCTCTTCGCCAAATTTGTCAATAGGCGTGGCAAATTCATTCCTGAAGAAGTCGGTACTTCCCAGCAATCCGGGGTTCAGAAAATTCATTTGAGCATATATGTCAAACGTGTTGTTTTGAAGTGGCGTACCACTCATACAAACCCGGTGCGTACTGTTTATCAGGCAGGCGGCCTTTGCAACCTTGCTGTTCGGATTTTTAATGGCCTGACTTTCATCAAGGATCACATAATCAAACTGAATTTTCTGCAACAGAAGGATATCACTGCGCAAAGTGCCGTATGTAGTAATGATGATGTGGTGGGGCTCAAGATCTTCGACAAGGCGGGTACGTTGCCCGCCGTGGTGAATGAAGTATTCAAGATCGGGGGTGAACTTTTTTATTTCATTTTCCCAGTTGTAAAGCAGTGTAGTTGGACATACCACAAGAGCCTTAAGCTTTCCGGTTTTATTTTCAAAATGCTCAAGCATGGAAAGTGCCTGCACGGTTTTACCAAGACCCATATCATCGGCAAGTATACCGCCACAACCTGTTTCCTGTAAAAAATTAAGCCAGTGAAACCCTGTAACCTGATAAGGCCGCAGAATATTTTTAAGATGAGTGGGCGGTGGAAGTTTTTTGATCCGTTTAAAAGACCTGAGCTTGTCAAAACGCTCTTCAAGCTCAATCTGCAGTTCTTCATCATCGCGTTGATCGTATAGTTCATCGATCACACCAAACTGATAACGGGAAAGCCTTAACAGATCACCCTTACCCTCTCCTACCCTGAACAGCAGGCTGTATTTTTTCAACCAGTCTTCGGGCAATATACCAAGGCTGCCATCCTGAAGCGGCACCACCGATTGCTTATTAGAAAGAGCCTGTTTAATGTCGGCAATACGCACCTGTTGATCACCAAAGGATACCGCCACTTTTGCATCGAACCAATCCACTCCACTGCTAATCCTGACTTGCGTGGAGGGCTTCAATGTATTGAACCTGAAGTTGCGTAACTGATCAAAACCAAGCAAAGGGATATTCATATCCTTCATGGTTTCCACAAACAGAAAAAACCAGTTATTCTTTAACACTTCTGTACCCTTCAGTACAAGTTGCCTCGAACGTTCGGGCCTTATAAAGTTGGTATGCAGTGCTTCCAGTTTTTGCAGGAAATTACGTTCCTTATCAAGCATACGGTGCACCACCATGATCTGCCCGTTTTTTACCATGGTAATGGTTGGCTGCTCATCTGCCGGAGCGGGTATATCGTTGTAGGAAAAAATGGGATTGAAAACGAGGAAATCACCCTTTTCTATGAGCTGAACTACTACATCCGGTGTTTCATTCTGTACTTCCTGTGTAAGCCTTGCGTGGAAATAAACCTGATAGTCGCGGGTAAGCGGCATCAGTGTTTTTTCGGCAAATGAAGGCCAATGCGCTGCATCAATAAGTTTTCCATGTCTGTATGAGTCTGCAAGCAGCACATCTTCCGGCTTTTGCCAGCCATACAATTTACCGTCTTTAAGGTACAATAGAATACCTGCCCACTCCTGTTCCTGCAGATATGTTTTTACACCCTGAATTATTGCATACGATTTAATTTCAATTTGATCTCCCGCAGGGTTCACTTCCAGTCGTAGCTCTATCGGTTCAGTAACCAACTCGACCGGCTCCAGATTCGAAGTGAGGAATTTTTTGCCTGCACGTAAAATATAGTTGGCCTGCCTGGCCGAATGATCTGCAAAAATCCTTTGCAATTTCGGATGCAGGTATTCATGGATCAAGAGCCTTGTTTCCTCAGGCAAGTCGCTACCGTTGGTATGTACGATATTTTCCCAGATTCCGCTGAATGGCGAATTACGATTGAGAAACTTATTTACTTCGGCATCGCTCAGCTTCCTGATCTGCTGTACAAGGTGTTTATCTTCTTCATCAAATACTTCTGTATTGATGTATTTTGAAAGGTCGAGCCATTCAGTTGTTCCTATGATACCTCCACCTTCCAAAGGATCGCCTTGTATGGCCTCTACACTGAACCATGGATAATTTTCAGGCTGTTCCTTAAATACAATACCCAGTTTTTTGGATACTTCAGGCACAAAATTGACAGCAGCAGGGGTAACCACCGCTGCTACCGGTGCCGCATGAGGGGTTTGTGTAGGCGATGCAACACGTTTAATGGTTGGATCCAAAACCCTCAGGAAAGGTTTATTATCCTTGTATACAAATTCGAATTTTCCGGTAAGGTCATCCTGAAGGCTGTATCCATAAAGGCTTAACAATTTTTCCTTATCCCTGTCGAAGTTTCTTATACTTTCAAAATAATTGGCACCATAATTATTCAGCAAATGAAAAAATACAATAGTCTTATGACAACATAAGGTATGTTCTTCATCTACGCAATTGCAACTTGTATCAAAAAACCTCTCATCGTTTTTATGTAATCTTATCTTGAATGTTTCGTTGTTTATGACCAACTCGGCATCGACAGTTTCGTTTGCCGCATTCAGGATTACAGGGGTATTGATCCGAAGCCATTCTTCTGCTGCTTCATAATTCTCGTTTCCGGCAAGTGTCCGAATCATTTTCAGGTCAATAACTTTCATTTTGGCCTGAGTATGCTTTTGATTGTGCCGTATTTCTTTATTATCCAAAATACCCCTGTCGGCAAGGGTTTGCAATTGAAGCAGTGCTGCGGCCTTATGTCTGCATACTTCAGTAAGGTTGTATGGACAGGTGCAATTAAGGGTCATTCCTTTGGGATCGGTATAATTATCGATCCGGACTTTATACCAGCTTTGATACATATCATCCTTTACCCTGAAAACAATATGGTTAAGCAGTGGATTATGGTCAATAATATCAATATGCCCTGAAAGGTGGATTTTTTTACCGCGACGAAAGACTTCATCGCTTGCATTATTGTAAATGTGTTTTATGAGATGCGAAAGAGACATTTTAAATTTAAGATGTGTGGTTTGGGATTAATATCCCTGTTTTTAAGAAAAGATTTTCGAACCTGCCCATTGGAATTTTAAACCCCTTATCTGCTCATATCAATCCGAAAAGGCCAATCGGCAAAATTAAACGAAAACTATCGGGGTAATCAAGATTAATTGAAGGTTTGGAATGTAATACAATGAAATATTAACACAAAAGGCTGTCCTGATTGGGACAGCCTTTATAAAGGAGACATAAAGTAATTCAAACTACCTCAATATCTGAATCCTTTGCACAAATCTTTCACCGGTAATGGTTGTTATCATTAATTCATAAATGCCTGAAGAAAGATGACCTACCTGCATTTGGGTTACAGGCTGTGCGCTGCGGGTTTGCAATACAAGGCGCCCTGTGGCATCAAACAGGCGGATATCGCTGTTGCCCGGCACGCTTGCCATTTGCATGACATCCCTAACAGGATTGGGGTACACTTTTATGATGGCATCTTCTCCAAAACTCACTTTACGTACTGCACTGTATTCAAACTTACCATCTTTATCAACCTGCTTAAGGCGATAGTAGAAAGTGCCCTTGCCGGGATTCATATCTGTAAAGCGATAGGTTTGCGGTGCAGCAAGATTGCGGCAGGTTGCATCACCAATCAAAGCAAACCGGGTTCCGTCTGTACTGCGTTCTACTTC
>JALOMX010000007.1 GCA_025455245.1 Chitinophagaceae bacterium | reverse complement strand
CATCCGAGGAATATTGCCGATACGGAAGTTATTGCCAAATTGCTGAACTATGAGCATACTTCGCTCGCAAGATTACTGGAAAACAAATTCAATATTATCCTGGATAAAAAACATCAGCAAAGTAATTGGCATATCAGGCCACTAAGAGACGATCAGTTGAAATACGCTACCGATGATGTATTGTATTTATCGCAATTGTATGCCGTACTCAGGGACGAGGCACATCAAAAAGGGCTGACTGAATGGATCGGGGAAGAGTTTAATTCGCTTGAAACAGTTCGTTATACGCTGGAAGTAAAAACCAACTTTCTTAAACCCGGCGATCATAAAAACCTTTCTCCCTGGCAACAGTTTATTCTGAACGAAATGTTTAAACTAAGGGATCTTGTAGCCCGCAAGAAAAATAAACCTTCTTACATGATCATGCCCGAGCAAACTGTTCGGGATATTGCAATGGGGTATATTCCTTACCAGGATATTCAAAATGTTTCAGGATTACACCCATCCTTAAAACACGGAAAAACCGCAAAGGAACTTATTGAAAATATCGAGGCTATTTTTAAGGAATCCGAAAAACAAAACCTTGATAAAAGGCTGAATGGAAAATCCTATTCTGAAAAAGAAAGGGAAGAATACCGGCAAAAAAAGGATCTGCAAAAGCAGATTAAGGAAAGTATCTGGAGCCCTGTTCAACAAAAAATGGCGCAAGAACTCGGACCCTTTGCCGCACGTCATATTTTGAGTAACGGCTGGATTTCAAAATGGCTGAACGGCGAGGTGAGATGGAATGACCTTCAACCAAATTACAAACAAAAACTTATTTTGGATATAGGCAAAAGCGAAGGAATTGATTTTGCCTCCATTACTGAGTATGAAAAAAGATATCATCATTAAAAAAATTAAGCGGCAAAACGCCAAACCCTCCCTATCTTGGGTAGGACAAAAAAAATATCATGGATAAAAAAATCATACAGTTGTACGATGAGTACACACATAAGCCGCTGGAACGAAGCACTTTTCTAAAAAGGCTTGCCGTATTGGCCGGAAGCACGGCAGCCGCAATGGCGATTTTGCCTCAATTGGAAAATAATTATGCCTTTGCGCAAACCCGCGATGACAATGAGGAAATACAAACAGAAAGGGTAACGTGGAATGTGGCAGGAGGCGAAATGAAGGGCTATCTGGCTAAACCTAAAAAACCCGGTCGATATCCGGGTATAATTGTGATTCATGAAAACAGGGGACTGAACCCGCATATAGAAGATGTTGTACGCAGGGCGGCGCTTGCAGGCTATATTGCCCTTGGTCCCGATGCGCTTTCCCTTTTAGGCGGAACCCCGGAAAACGCCGATGAGGCAAGGGCGATGTTTGCCAAACTCGATGCAGCCCAAAATATCGCAAACTTTGTAGCTGCCGTTCCCTTTTTAATGAAGCGACCCGAATGCACCGGAAAGGTGGGTTGTGTCGGATTTTGCTGGGGTGGCGCCATGGCCAATAATCTGGCCGTCAATTCACCCGACCTGAAAGCTGCTGTTGCATTTTATGGCAGGCAGGCCGCGGCCGCAGATGTTCCCAAAATAAAGGCTTCCCTGCAATTGCATTATGCAGGCAACGATACCCGCATTAACGAAGGTATACCTGCATACGAAGAAGCATTAAAAGCAGCCAATGTAACCTACGAACTGTACATGTACGAGGGCGTAGATCATGCATTTCATAATGATACATCTGCAGCGAGGTACAATGAAGCTGCTGCAAAATTAGCCTGGGGAAGGACTATGGATTTCTTCAAAAAACACCTTGCTTAAAAGTAAGCATCACAATTCTAACCCATTGTCTGCCATCCAAGAATTTCTTCAATCTTTCGGAGTGTATCCGCATCGAAAGAAAGGTTTTGAAGGCTATTCAGATTATCGTTTAATTGCCCCACTGAGCTTACACCTATCAGAATGGTTGTAATCCTTTTATCTTTTAAAAGCCATGCAATAGCCATCTGACTGAGGGATTGACCTCTGCTATGTGCAATTTCGTGCAGGGCTTTTATCTGCGCAAGCCTGTGCTCCGTTATCATTTCAGTCTTTAAAAAACCGTGAGGTTTTGCTGCCCTTGAATCGGCAGGAATACCATGCAGATACCGGTTGGTAAGCATACCCTGGGCCAAAGGTGAAAATGGTATACAGCCAATGCCCTCCTGTTCAAGTACATCAAGCAAACCTCCCTCCACCCAACGGTCAAACATAGAATAACGGGGCTGATGGATAATACAAGGCGTACCAAGCGATTTTAAAATAGCGGCTGCCTGCCGGGTTTGTTCGGCAGTATAATTGCTCAACCCAACGTAGAGCGCCTTGCCGCTTCTTACCGCCCTGTCGAGTGCACCCATCGTTTCTTCAAGGGGCGTATCGGGGTCGGGCCGATGGTGGTAAAAAATATCGACATACTCAAGTCCCATGCGCTTCAGGCTTTGGTCAAGGCTGGATAACAAGTATTTGCGGCTTCCCCATTCCCCATAAGGACCGGGCCACATGCCATATCCGGCCTTGGTACTGATGATGAGTTCATCGCGCAGAAAACCGCCAAAATCCTTTTTAAGAATAGCTCCAAAGTTTTCCTCCGCCGAACCCGGAGGAGGACCATAGTTGTTTGCAAGGTCAAAGTGGGTAATGCCGGCATCAAATGCCGCACGGATAATGGCCCGTCCATTTTCAAAAATATCAACACCGCCAAAGTTGTGCCAAAGCCCAAGGGATAACGCGGAAATTTTGAGACCTGTTCGTCCACACCTGTTGTATAGCATGGAATCGTATCTTGATTCTGAAGGTATATAAGACATGCAGTAAAGATAAATCCATCCATACAAATCGCCATTATCCGGTAAAAAGATTTGATAACTTTGATAATAATGGATAATTATCAGCAATTGAATCATTACGAATTGTCAGCGTTGCGAAAATTGAAGGCATGGCAAAAAGAAATGCTGCAATCTCCGGGCTTCTTCAGCAGGATTGGAAAAAACTTTCAAAACCGGATCAACCGCATGATTCCGGAAAAAGTGCATAACACCATAACTGGCATTATAAAAAAAATGGTAGAAACTGTTTTGTTTACGTCTGAATTATTTAAGCCTGAGTGCATTCAAAACAAAACGCTGGAATGGAGGGAAAACGAAGTAAAAAAAAGAAATGATTATTACAGGACTACGGCGGCGGCAGAAGGAGGCATTACCGGATGGACAGGATTTGCAGGTTCACTTGCTGATTTTCCCGCATTACTGGCCATCAAATTAAAATTCCTCTTTGATGTGGCATCCATTTATGGCTACGATACCAAACAATTAAGCGAGAGAATTTTTCTGTTACATGTTTTTAAACTGGCTTTTTCAAGTCCGCAGGGTCAAAAAGAAACCTATCATATCATTGAGCAATGGGCTAAAAACCCGGAAACCCTCCCTCAGGATCAAAGCGTTATTGATTGGTATCAGTTTCAGCAGGAATACCGGGATTATCTTGATATAGCCAAACTGATGCAAATGATTCCTGTAGTAGGTGCAGCCGTTGGAATCGTTGTGAATTATAAACTGATGAATAAGCTTTCGCTAACAGCCATCATGTGCTACAGGATGCGATGGCTTTACGCAATTGACAGACATAAGGAAAGCAAAAACGAATAATATATAAACTATTTTTTTACAATGTGATTGAACGCATAAAAACACAGACGGGCTATGGATACATTGCAGGCCAAATAATAAAAATTTCATGATATGAAAAAAATTCTTCTGCCTGCCATGGCCTTTTCTGCCATTGTAATGCTTTCTTGCAATGATGCCCAACAAGGCACAGCCGAAGCTGCCACTCCTCCAAGTGAAATGGGTGGACAATCTTCCGTACAGGACAACGAATCAAAACCGGATGTGGTAAAAGTTGCAGTTAACAGCCCCGACCATACTACCCTTGTTACGGCCCTGAAGGCAGCAGAGTATGTTGACGCCCTCAGCAATGCAGGTCCATTCACGGTTTTTGCACCTGTCAATGAGGCTTTTGAAGCATTGCCGGCAGGAACGGTAGAGGGCCTGTTGAAAAAAGAAAACCAAAACGACCTCCGTACGATCCTCGAATATCATGTATATGTAGGAAAGCTGAATCCTGACCTCCTGCAAAATGGGCAGACCCTTGGAATGGCAAGCGGGCATAATGTTACCATCACAAGAACCGGAGATGAAATTAAGGTTAATGATGCCCTTGTAAAAGGTCAGGTAGAAGCATCGAACGGAATCATTTATATCGTTGACAAAGTATTGCTGCCTCCCCAGAATTGATAGTTTTAAAGGTGGTATTTTGAACAAGCAATGCCGCTCCTTTCCAGGAGTGGCATTATCTTTTTATAATCACTGATACAATGTCAGTATTCAGGAAAAGGAAAAATTCCCTGATACAGTATTTCAAAAAAAAACTGAACCAGGATCATGAATTCGGATGAATAATTTTTATCTGCATTACAGTTGCTATGCTGATAGCCCTTTGTTTAATAGCTTCGGCACGGTCGCCCGAGAACATATCGTCTACAGTTTGTGTAAACAACTTCAACCACCTTGCAAAGTCAGACTTATCCAAAGGAAAGCGCTCATGAAGATGCTTGTGAACAACCATAGGATTGCCTGAATAACTTCCTGTATAGAAAACAATATTTTCCCAAAAGTCATACATAACCGGCAAATGTTTTTCCCAGTTCACCTTTACCTTTTCTTCGAAAATGGGTCCGATTAATTCATCCTTCTTCACCTTTTCATAAAAAGTATTTACCAGTTGAACAATTGAATCTCTGTTTTCAATATCAGGTAGCATAAAATGAATTTTAAAGGTCTCGCTTATTAAATTTCTTCACGGCAATAACAAGTGGAATAAGCATCCAAAGCACCATTACAGACAGGGAAATTACCTGCCCGGTAATACTGCCAAAATATTTTTGAAACACAGCGCCCGTAATACCCATCATCGCAGAAAGGTCCACCTGTAACAACATGAATATTCTCACAAGGTCAACAGGGTTAAGCATTGTCATCGCTATCATTGCGCCTTCAAGCGGGTAATCTGCAAACTGAAAAAGAATAAGTAAAACGAGGCCATCAAACACAAATGCAAAATAAACCCACAGCAGCAATGCCATTCCAATACCCCTTGCCTTATCACGGGTAATAACAGATGCAAGCAAAGCAAGTGCAGAAAAAATAACAGACAATAATATGGCGGATAACAATAAATACAAGCCCTGCATAGTGGCTCCGTAAATTAATACCGGCAAGCCAATACCCGTGGCTGTGGCAATAACAAAAGAAAGAGCAAGCCCGGAAAATATCCGGTTAAGCAAAACTTTTCTTCTAACCGGTTGAGACAACATCAGTTCTATAAACTCTGCAGCATTGTAAAGATAAGTGGTTGAAAAGACAAGACTCACCAAAGGAATAATAAATAAAACCACATTCATCAAACCAAGCAGAGCTTTTCCGGAGGAATCTTCAAGAATAAATAAGCTAAAAGATATGCCTGATAAAACAACTGTATAGGCAAGCATAAAACGGTTTCGCAAAATATCGATCAACACATATTTGGTAATCTTTTTCATACTCTATTGCATTACAGGGTCATAATATGGGTCCATTAAAACAGCCATCACTTTATTCAGCTTAACTTCACCGGTTTCGGCTTGCAGATCAGAAACCTTTTTATGAAATCTGACATGCCCTTCCTCCATAAAAATAACTTCGGATACAAGATCGTCAAGATCACTCAACACATGTGAAGTAATCATGATAAGTTTACCCCTGTCTTTCTCCCTTGAAATTTTATCTTTCAGGATTTCTCCCGATAAGGGGTCAAGTCCGGCTGTGGGTTCATCGAGGATAAGAACTTCCGGATGAAACATAAAAGCGAGGCATGCGCTTACCTTTTGCCTTGTACCACCCGATAAGGTACGCATAGCTTTGTCAAGCATCCTGTTCACGCCAAGGCTGTTTATCAGTTCCATATCTACCTGAACATTATCATCCTTCCTTAGGTCTGTAATCATATCGATTATCTGGCCAATCCTCATGTTGTCGGGATACCTCCCTATCTGTGGCATATAACCGATACTGTTTCTGTATTTCCATTGTCCCAATACAGATTGGCCTTTATACAGAATATCTCCTTTATCCGGAATGACAAGACCCAACAGCGTTTTTATCAAAGTGGTTTTACCTGAACCGTTAGGACCGATCATGGCAATGGTCTCTCCGGCATTCAGGCTCACACTAATATTGCTTAGTGCCGCAAGCTTTCCAAAATTTTTACAGATATTTCTCGTAGTAATCATCACTTCAAATTAAAGGGTTTCATTGATGGTTTATTATCCTTTAAGGCCTCAGGTGTAAGACCCGGCAATACCTTTTCAGCCTTATCTATAATGGAAACGATCGCACTTCGAAACAATAGCATAGCAGCCTCATTTCGCTCAGATATCATGGAGAAAAGACTTGTAGGCCTGTAGGGAACATCGCCTAATCCGTCCTTATTTAAATCATACCCTTCATACTTATCCCAATAGTTGTGATCAATATTGTTTAGTACAAGCGAGCCATTGGTGGCAATATCAAAGCTGTTTCTTTTAAAATTATTCCGCAGCATGGTAATATCATCACAGCTTGCCTGCATACGAATTGCCCATCCGTTGGCTGTAAACTGATTCTGAGTAAACTTAATCCGGCTGCTACCTTCCATAAAAATCCCAACCGTATTATCTTCAAAAAAGTTCCCATCGGCATAACTGTCGGCAATATCCTTTAGCAATATACCGTAAGAAGCCTCTCCCCTGTTTTGTAAAAATCTATTTCGCAACATAGTAACCCTCTTGGAATACATAACTGCAACGCCCGCCCCATTATCTACAAATGAATTACCAATATAGGTATCGTCATTACTGAACATAAAATGAAGGCCGTATCGAACATTACCGGTTGACATATTTCCTTCAATATGACTTTTAGTTACAAATTCAAAGTAAATACCGTCACGATGCCCTGAAACCTTATTGCCCTTAATCAGTAATGAATCGCTTTTCCAGCAATGAATACCATTTCCGGACAATGTTTCGTCCTTGGCAGTAGAATAAAATGTGTTATTTAAAACATGGCAATTGCTGATGTGCTGACCATAAACACCAAAATAGGTATTGGTAAAATGATTGTACCTGACCACCACATTACGTACCTGCTTTAGTCTCAACCCTGCAACATCTTCATAGCCCGAAAATCCCGAATTGCGAAAATGAAAGCCTTCAATTGTTACATCATTTTCAGTAACAATCATTATTTCATGCTTTTTCAATCCATCAAGAACGGGCATTTGACGGCCCAAAAGCACGATGCTTTTATCTACTATTATGGGCGATTCTTTATAGGTTCCACCTGATACTAAAACAGTATCCCCCTTTTTCGCAAGAGCTATTGCATCGGCAATACGCGGACATTGCTTTGTACCGGCAGTGATAGTCCCTGCAAAAAGATCAACATAAAAACAGAAAAATAATATGATCTGTAAAATCCTAATCATTATCCTTTACTATTTGTTCCCATGTCACAAGTTCGCCGGCCAATGACTGACTATATTTAATGGCACTATCCTTACTCGAGAAAGCAGCTATATTTCCTGCCATTGGGCTATGCAACTGCTCACTCGATACATAAAACATATTTTCGGCAGGCAATAGTGCATGACTACCTGTATAATCGGGTATATACGTTCCACCAATTTGATCTCCGGCTATTACTCCGGTTTCAAGGTAGCCTGCCAAACAACTCAGGTCGTCAAAGTTGAAATGCTTGCCTTTTGAATTTACAATCTGACAACCAAATCTCTTATCCATTACGGTCATTTTACAAAAGGCGCATTCATCCTTTCCATACACGATGGGTTTGGGCCCTTTGCTGCAGGAAAAAAAAGAAATAGAAAAAAAGAATAATAATATGTTTATGTACTTCATACAGATAATTTATTATTCTTACGATAGTTGATCCATACTCCGGCCAAAAGTAAAACTGCAGCTACCGTTAAAAAATAACCTCCTACGGAAGGAAATGAATATGCCGTAAAATTGAGCAATTGCTTGGAACCAATTAACGGTGGCTGATATGCCATACCCGGAACAATAATTGCAGCGTTGGGATTCAGATTATGACCATAGTCGTACTCCCACCGGTAGAAATCAACCATTGCCAACACACAAAAGGCAAGGAATAAAAAGGTATAAATGTTATATAAGAATTTTTTATTGATCCCGGCAACAACAAGGCCAAGCAATCCAAATCCACCAAGTATGTAAGGCAACACTTTGAATTCAGCAAAATCATCTACATGCAACTCACGCATGCCAATATAGTGGTTAAGCCCATTGATAATTTCTACATTCCCACCGAGTTTTGAAGCATATATCAGCATATATAATCCTTCAGGATACTGTGGTGCCATAAGATCGATACGCCAAAGTGGTAAAAACACTGTGGGAATCAATAACAAACCGGAAATGGCTGCCATAATCCTGACCGGTCTGGATAAATTTGTCTTCATATTCTTTTAGGCCGGAGCCTGTTTTGAATGTTCATTAAAAAGGAAGGGGTTACCCTGTTTTTCAGGCAAGGCAACCCCCATACATGTTTACATGTATTTTCCTCACCCTATGATACGCTCAAATTACTTTTCATCACTTAGGTGTTTCCGGACTGTTCGCTTTAGGGTCATCGGAATTTTTTCCAAGGCTGAATGTCAAAGGCACATTGCTGCCGGCCGGACTCACCCTTACATATCCCTGCATTTCCTGGTGTAAAGCACTGCAGAAATCGGTACAGTAAATCGGGTATATCCCAACTTTCTTAGGAACCCACTTTAATGTCTGTGTTTCGCCCGGCATAATCAGCAATTCAGCTGTATTTCCGCCCTTCACGGCAAAGCCATGCGGAACATCCCAATCCTGTTCAAGGTTGGTCAGGTGAAAATACACTTCATCACCAAGCTTCACCCCTTCAATATTATCAGGCGCGAAATGCGATCTTACCGCCGTCATGTACACATGAACTTTATTTCCTTCGCGTACCACTTTGCTTTCTTTTTCACCTTTTGAAACGTACGGATGGGTATTTTCTTCTATCTTATAAATCTTAAGGCTGTTCTTCATGATCAGTTCAGCCGGGGCTGCCTGTGCATAGTGCGGCTCGCCAATTGTGGGGAAATCGTTTATGAGCTGCATCTTATCACCGCTGATATCATATATCTGAGCACTCTGCGCCAATTCGGGGCCCGTTGGCAGGTAGCGGTCTTTGGTAATTTTGTTATAACCAATAACATATTTTGCAGAAGGTTTCTTACTGTCGCCGCCGGGAATACAAAGGTGACCAATGGAATAGTAAGTAGGTGCACGATCAACCACTTCCAGTTTTTCAATATTCCACTTCACAATCTCACTTGACACAAAGAAAGAGGTATACGCATTTCCTTTTCCATCAAATTCAGTGTGCAAAGGTCCAAGACCCGGCTTCTTAACTTCGCCATGCAAGGCAGATTCATATTTAACAACAGGTATTCCTTCATAAGCTCCGTCAAAATCTTTGGCGGCAATTGCCTTTTGCAACTTTGTAAAGCTGAACACTGGAATTAATGCAGCAAGCTTTCCGCTACCAACAATGTATTCTCCGGTTGGATCCACGTCACATCCGTGAGGTGACTTAGGACAAGGGATCAGATAACAAATATCCTGAAGCACCGTTGCATCAAGCACCGTTACTTCATTTAAAATTTCATGCACGCCTGTATGGGCTTTTTCATCCCAACGGTTGCGGGCGTATTTCACTGATTTCTTTTCGCCCTTGCCTGCTTTCAGGTATTCTTCTGCTTTTTTCCAGTTTACGGCGAGAATAAAGTCCTTATCTCTTTGCGAAGCATTTACTTCCAGTAAAGAATTTGCCTGTTCACTGTTGTAACAGCTAAAGAAAAACCATCCGTGGCTTTTGCCTTTACCGGCATGGCTCAGGTCGAAGTTTACTCCGGGCAACAAAAGCTGAAAGGCAATATTCATGTGGCCTGTTTCCTTTTCAACACTGATAAAGCTGATGGTCCCTTTAAAGTTTTCCTTATAACTTGAAATGGGTACATCGCCGTTGGCAAAATCGGGAGGTACACTGAAACGGGTACCCGCTACCACGTATTCGGTGTTCTCGGTAATAAACGGCGAAGAGTGGTTACCGGCACTGTTTGGCAATTCAATAATTTCTGCTGTACGGAAAGTTTTAAGGTCGATCCGTGCAACCCTTGGAGTATTGTTTGCATTTCCAAAAACCCAGCGGCCGTCAATTTCGCCATTAGTTTGCGAAAGTTCGGTATGGTGAAGGTCATCCCAGGGTTCAAATCCACCCGATGTCATCAGCATGGGTTTGGATTCTTCACTGTAGCCCCAGCCCTTTTCAGGATCTACACTGAACACAGGAATTACCCTGAAAAGACGGCCGGAAGGAAGGCCATAAACGCTTAACTGTCCACTAAATCCGCCGGATACAAAATTGTAATATTCATCATATTTGCCCGGGGGCACAAAAGCTTTTTGTGCAGCATCGCCTGCCACTGCCGAACCGGTGCCTTTAGGTTTACATCCTGTGGTTGCAAGCACACCGAATACCAGAATGCATGATAAGTAAAGAAAGGAATTTTTCATATTGGTTTGTTTATAATTAATAGCAGTATCGGGTTATTTCACGCCATCATTTTCCCGCATGAATTCGAGGAGGTTGCGTGCTTCATCGTCGGCAATGTTTTGATTGGGCATACGAACAAGGCATATTTCAAGCATAGCCTGAACTTCAGGGTCCTTGTCAATCATTTCATCTACATTGGTCATAAAGTTCATCAGCCAAACCGGGGTACGTCTTTCGGTAACTTTCGCCCAACCCGGCCCAACTAATCTTTCATCTGTTAACTTGTGGCAGCTTGCACATTTTATATCGAAGGACTTTTGCCCGTTTGCTGCCATTGCTTTATCAAGTGTGGCACCTACATCTACGGTTGTAAACTTACCCACGCCTCTCTTTGCGTCGTAGGCTTCTTTATCTTCAACCATCGACTGTGGTTTTTCACCGGAGGCTTCATTTTGCGAAGAATCATTTCCTCCGCAAGCCCAAAAAATCCCGGCCAATAATACCGGTACTAATATCTTTTTCATGCCTTTGAAATTTATGGTGCAAGATTACTCCACCCATGCCCCGGATCTTATGCGTTGAATCATAAAATATGATCTTTAAAATATGATTCTTATCATAATTTACAATAGATTTGATGGATGAACCTAATTTTGAACCACAAATAGGTATTGTTTTGGCCATAAATACAGACATGCTGATTACCTGGGGCGCTAACTTTCGCCAATACCGAAAAGGTGAAATCATCTTTAAGGAAGATTCCCTTGCGCTTTTTTACCATCAGATTGAAGAAGGGTCCGTAAAAATGACAAACTGCAATGAGCAGGGAAAAGAGTTTATTCAGGGGATTTTTGAAGCAGGTGATGCCTTTGGTGAACCGCCCTTGTTTTATGAAGGTGTTTACCCCTCGAGTGCAGTTGCCGAAACCGATTGCACCATTATCAGGTTAAGAAAGGAGAGTTTCATGGAAATTTTAAAAGATGATCCAAAAATACTGATGGACTTTACAAGAACACTCTGCAAAAGGATGCATATGAAAGCCATTGTATCGAGAGAACTTGCCTGTTACGAACCCGAACACCGCATTATTACCATGTTTGATCTGTACAAAGCCAAACACAAAACAACAGAAAACAAAAGAATTAAGGTTCCATATACACGGCAGCAAATTGCCGACATGACCGGCCTCAGGGTTGAAACAGTTATCCGGACAATAAGGTCACTCGAACAAAGGGGTGAATTAAAAATTGAAAGCGGTAAGGTTTATTTAACCGCCTGATATGATTTTGCGCATAAGTCCGGCTTCAGAAACATACTTGCTTTGCAGTTATGCATACAAAAGAAAAAGGGAAGGAAAGATTCAGATCATTTTACGGGATTGCTCTTTTCAACCTCTTTCTGGTGGCCGCCATCGGAACCTTGCTGCGTTATAAAATGGTGGCGTCATTGCCCTGGGTAAACCATAAATTCTTTTTACATGGCCATAGCCATTTTGCATTTGCAGGATGGATTTCGCTGGTATTGATGACGGCAATTACTCAAAAAATATCTTCGGAAAATCCGGCCCTGGACAAGCCACTCAGAAACACCTTACGTGCCCACCTTGTCGCTGCCTATGGCATGTTGCTTACCTTTCCTGTAGGCGGGTATGCACCTTTGTCAATTCTCTTTTCTACACTTTCTATCCTGATCTCCTATTTTTTTGTATGGAAAGTTTGGAAAACATGTACACAAGTTTATTGGGGCAATAAAATTTCGGCTTTTTCCATAAAGGCTGCACTTGCCTTTCTCGTCATTTCTTCATTGGGGGCATTTTGGCTGGCCGGATTAATGGCCACCGGATCAGGCTCACAGCCATTGTATTTTTCAGCACTTTATTTCTTTTTACATTTCCAATACAATGGCTGGTTCTTTTTTGGAATCCTGGGGCTTGCAGCGGCTATTTTGCCCCTTCCCGAAATCCGGTACAGAAAAAAGATATTTCAATCCATCCGTTGGCTTGCATATGCCTGCATACCTGCAATACTTTTATCGGTTTTGTGGTTAAAACTGCCGGCATGGATCTACTACATTGCTTCGATTGCAGGTCTTTGGCAACTCCTTGCAGTTGTAAGGCTATACACCCCATTCAGGGAATGGAAAAAGAATTTTCTCCCAATCATATCCGAACCGGCAAAATGGTTGTTCGGCCTCGCATTCATTTCCTTTTTACTCCGGGTATTTCTACAGGCATTATCTACCATACCGGCGCTCAGTAAATTTGCTTTTGGTTATCGTCCCGTTGTCATTGGCTATCTTCATTTAATATTAATCGGATGCATTTCCTTTTTCCTCCTTGGCTTTTTACATTACAAAAAAGTATTCATCAATAATGGGGCTTTTAAGGCGGGCCTCCTTCTGTTTATTACAGGTTTTTTGCTTACCGAAATTACCCTGATGCTGCAGGGTTTTGGATATATCGGTTGGATAACCATACCCTTTACCAACCAAAGCCTGTTCACAGCGGCCATTTTTTTGGTAACAGGCACGGCCTTACTCGTCGTCAGCTATGTATTTGACCCAAAAAAATATTTCGGCAACCCTGCTTCCTGATTTCATGACCTCCCCCGGCTATTGTATCTTTGTTAAAGAATAAAAACGATTGTCATGATTTACAAGATGGGAGAGGCTTATATAAAAAGCCTTACTAAGCACGGAATTACAACTATAGAATTTTTTCATCCCAAAAGCAACTCGTTGCCCGCCGAAATGCTGCATTCACTATCGGTAGCTTTTCAGGTTGCAGGCGACGATCCCGAATGCCGGGTCATCATCCTGAAATCGGGTGGAGAGGGCGCCTTTTGTGCAGGTGCCAATTTTGATGAATTGCTGCAAATAGAAACAAAAGAACAGGGATTGCGCTTTTTCAGCGGATTTGGCACCGTAATCAATGCCATGCGCAAATGCCCTAAGTTAATAATTGGACGCATACATGGCAAATGTACCGGTGGAGGTGTAGGTATTGCCGCAGCCTGCGATTACGCTATTGCGGTACAAGGCGCAGATATTAAACTTAGCGAACTTGCGGTGGGAATAGGCCCTTATGTTATAGGTCCTGCGGTACAGCGAAAAATAGGACTGTCCTGTTTCAGCCAGATTGCTATGGATGCCTTTATGTGGCGCCACGCCGATTGGGCACATAGAAAGGGGCTTTATGCAGAACTCCATCACGATAAAGAAACCATGGATGAAAGTATCGGAAGAATTGCCGAAAAACTGTCACAGGCCAACCCCGAAGCTACATCTGAACTTAAAAAAGCTTTTTGGGAAGGAACTGAACATTGGGATGAATTGCTGAAAGAAAAAGCAGCGATCAGCGGAAGGCTTGTCATGAGTAAGTTTACAAGGGATGCCATAGAGAAGTTTAAGCAGAAGGTTAAGGAATGAACACTTTCACCCGGGATAATTTCTTAACGATCTGCAGGCAACTTGCCCAAAAACATAAAAGCATTCAAACCATTACCGAAACGTATGGTTTTCCACCGGTGTATGAGCGTGCATTCGGATTTGAAACACTTGTACAGATCATTCTGGAACAACAGGTTAGCCTTGCATCGGCAAAGGCAGTGTACGGCAGGTTGCAACAGGCATTAGGGAAGATTACGCCATACAATTTGCTGCAGTTAAATACTCAGGATCTAAGAAACCTTTCGGTTAGCCGTCAAAAAGCAGGGTATTTACACCACCTGTCGCATATGGTGGAACATAAGTTGCTAAACCTGAAGGATTTGCCGGATAAAACAGACGATGAAGTCCGGCAAACCCTGATCCAGGTAAAAGGCATTGGCCCATGGACAGCAGATGTGGTGCTGATGCTTTGCCTGAAAAGGAACGATGTTTTTCCCACAGGAGATGTAGCCCTTGTAAACAGTGTACGATACATATATGAAAAGCCTGATTGGGGCATTGATGAAATAAAAGAATATGCAACCACGTACAAGCCTTACCGCACCATGGCAACCTATTGTTATTGGCATGCTTATATTCAACGTAAGAATATAATTGCACCATCCTGATTATTGTCATAAACACTATTTTTCCGGCAACTTATCTTTGCCCACCATGCAGCACACAGGATTTAAAAAATCCTTATGGGCAAAGTGGGCTTACCTGTTGCCAATTTTATTTGGGTATGTGCAGGCTTATAGTCAGTTGCCCGAAAAGGAAATCAATGAACAAATACAGTTTTGGACCTCCCTGAACTCCACCTCCCGCATCAGCGATCGTTGGGCCATTATTGGTGATATTCATATCCGCCGGAATAATGGGATAAGTGATCCAAGCTTTTATTTACTGCGTTTTGCGCCTCAGTTTGCCATTTTACCCAACTTTACGGTGGCAGCAGGCTACGCACACATGTGGATTGCTCCCTCAAGGTCTGACTGGCAGGCTTATGTAAACGAACACCGGCTATATCAGCAGGCTATATTTACCACAAAGCTTGGAAGTACAAATTTGCTGCAACGTGTACGCAATGAACAACGCTGGCAGCAAATCATTGCAGATGATAAACCTACCGGCGACTGGCGCTTCACCAACCGGGTGAGATACCTTATCAGTGTAACCATCCCGGTAAGTAAAAACCAATGGGTTCCCAAGCCGGTGATTGCAGAAGAAATTCTTTTTCACTTTGGCAAACCCATTGTATATAACACTTTTGATCAAAACAGGTTATTTCTGGGCATTCGCCAAAAGCTGAGCAGTAACCTTAATTTTGATTTTGGCTACATGAATGTTTACCAGCAAAAATTTTCCGGTTTTCAATATGACATGAACCATACCATCAGGTTGTTTTTTTATTACACACCTGATTTCAGAAAAGTGAAAAAAGAAAAAAGCCCCAATATCAT
>JALOMX010000198.1 GCA_025455245.1 Chitinophagaceae bacterium | reverse complement strand
GCAGCCTTTGAAAAATTACCGGCGAGCAATTCAAGAGATGCATAATTTCCAAGGGTAGTGCCCATCAGTTCGCTTGAATCGCCCATTGTCTTTTTAATTCGCGGAAGAATGCTTTGAACAATCACGCGCGCTTCATCAAACCTGCCCAATCTTGCGAGTGCAACAAATGCATTATTCGATACTTTTAAATATAATGGCGACTCTATTCCGTTTGATTTTTCGGCAAGTTCCATGGCCTGCCTTGCAAAAAAGAATGCCGAATCATACTGATTATTTTCAAGATAAACGGTACTCAGATTACCTGAGGCAAATTCCAATACGGAAGCATCGCCGGAAGTTTTCTGTTTTGCAGCCTCAATTACCTGATGGTAGAGTTTTTTTGCAGAGGTATAGTCGCCTTGTTTCTGCGAAAGCAAAGCAACATTATTTAAAATAGCCTGCCCGTTTGGCGTGGCAAGCATATTATTTATTTTCAATATATCGACACTGGCAGCGAGCAACTGATCCGCATCTTTGTCAGCGAGCAACTGATCCGCATCTTTGTACCGTCCCTGCAAAACCTGTACCATCGCCCAGTTGGCAAGGCTGTAAGCAATTTGCGGATGCGTGGCACCACCATATACTTTCCACTTAATTGCAAAGGACTCCCTGATCACATCTTCCGCTTTTGCATATTCGCCCAAGGCCTGATAAACAATGCCGAGATTGCTCAGGTTATTGGCACTGTACACATTACTGTCACCAAAAGTCCGGTTATTGATATCAATGGCTTTTCTGCATAATCCGATGGCTTCGCGGCTGTTTCCCTTTCCATGTTCAATCAGGGCCTTTATTTCAAAACACCTGCTGTAGAGGTAGGAAGTACTGTCACCCGATCCCGATAAATGATCCTCTGCGAGTTCAATGCTTTGGGTTGCAGCATTTAACTGACCATAAAAAAACTGTAAGTTACCCTTAGCCACCATCAGTTCTGCATAGAATGGGTTTTTCCCACGATACTTTTTATCAAACCACTTTTCAGTGGTGGAAAGCAGGTCAAGTGCTTCGGGGTACATGGCAGCATCCATGCAGGTATATGTTTTTGATTTCAATATCTGACCATACAAATAATGATCCTGCATCTTTTGTTTTTCCAGCAGATGAAGGGCCGTATCATAATGGGAAATGGCCTTTGAAAACTGTGCTACTTCACCGTAAAAGTTCCCAAGGTTATTCTGGAAATTAGCAAGTGTGTATGGATCTGTATTCGGGTTGCGGCTAAAGATTATACCACATCGCTTCAAAAGGCCTTCAGCCTCTTCCATGCTGCCAAGGTTACGGAGGCATTCGGATTGTAGTTGCAGCAGGTCTGCATACTCATTATGCTCCTTTCCATACAGATCAATACAAACAAGTTCCGCCGATCGGTACACTTCCAAAGCCCTTAAAAATTCCGGTTTTTGCCGATATGCCCCTGCATTGTTAATCAGATTCAAATAATAATTTTCACTTTTTATCCCTTCCGTAGATTTTATCAATGAATCCAGGGTTTGGGTAATGCTAATGATATCATCATAATTACCCATCGTAAAAGATAATTCACACAGGTTTTGTGAAACGGCGATCAAACTTTCATATTGATCTGCAGGATATTGCAGGAAATAATTGTATGCTTCCACATAATATGCACGTGAAGAGTCATAATTGCCCTCATTTAGGTGGTTTGTCGCTATGAGATTAAAACAAACGTTTACTTCAACGAGTTCCCGTGTTTGGGCAAATTCCGAAAAAGCCCTGATGGCTTCAAAAAGCCAGGGTGACGATGACGACCATTGTTCAAGTTTATTGTAAGTAACACCAACATTCTGGCAACTTACTGCATAGTTAACATCATTCTTTCCAAACTCTTTAGCTGATTGTTCAACTGATTTTAAAGCAAAAGGCAAGGCCGCTTTGTAATCGCCGGAATTGAAATATTTTAAAAAAGATTCATTTAAGGCCTCTGTATTTTGCGCCACGGCAAAAACCGATAAAAAAGCCCAGACAAAAAGTTGTGTAAAAAACCGCAACATTCAGTTAACAATTGATTACCACAATTTTAATGGATTTGTATATCCCGGCCATACCATTCTCAGGGTATTTTGACAAAAGCATCTGAAATTGAACCAATCATCACATATTTATGTAATAAAGTACCTGTACCGGATTTGATAATTTTGCCGGCAGGATCAAGCAAGACATCAAACATGGTAAAAGCATATAATTTTCTGGCTGCGTGGCAACTATTTCCTGAAAAGTGTGCGTATAGCAAAGGAACACCTCCCAAAAGCGGTAATTACAAAATTGAAACCGACGACCGGCAGCATCAGCTTATTGTAACCAACAATTGGGTTACCCTCGACAACAGCGCTTTTTTTTCTGAGTACCGGATGGTTCCCGATGGCAGCCCCCACCCTTTCGACAATCAGGATTTTGCAGATACCATCACGGGAGACATTACCAATGCCTCAACCATGAGGGTATGGTTTGATAAAAACGGGGAAAGGATACTTGATGTTACCAAGGAAATTCTCCCCAATGGTTATATGAAAATAACCCAAAAGGGCAATGACACCAACGGTGATGTATTTACCAATGTTGAAATTTACCACAAGCAGTTGAGTGTATTACCTTACGCTTCTTCGGTTGGCAGTGTGGCCATAAGACCTACTGAAGAAGGCGCCATCAAGCACAAAGCTTTGCTGGCAATGGAACAGCAAACCGATATGCAGCTTGATCAGATCCGTGAACAAATTGAATTGCTTGCAAGGCAGGCACAGGAATTGAGAAAGCGCAAAGAACTCAGCCTGATGATTTACGAAGCCAAAATGAGTTTCACCCCTATCATCGGGCAAACATATTACCTCTACGAAAAAAAGGATGGCAGCCACCTGCTTTCATTGGTTAATCCCAAAGAATGGGGCGGCAGCGGACCGTTCAAACAATTTGTTTCCGGGGTAAAATTATTGGCAGATCATACCTGGATGGAGGTAGAAAGTTAACATACCTACCTACCTGTCAACCTACCAACCTGACAACCTACCTTTACCCCATGAATCAACCAATCCGTGTAGGCCTTGTAGGCTTCGGCATGTCGGGTCGTGTATTTCACGCACCCTTTTTACATACGCTTCCCGAATATGAGCTTATTGCTGTAGTAGAGCGCAACCGTAATGAGGCGGAGAAAGTATATCCGTATATTGAAACATTACGCAGCATAGAACAACTGCTTCAGCGCGATGACATAGACCTCGTGGTAATAACAACGCCCAATGAAACCCACTATCCATACACCATGCAGGCGCTTGAGGCAGGAAAGCATGTAGTGCTTGAAAAGCCATTTGCCAACAACAGTAAAGAAGCCGCAACGCTGGTGGAAGCCGGAAAAAAAACAGATAAGGTTTTTGCAGTTTATCATAACCGGCGGTATGTAGGAGATTTTAAAACCATCATGCAGATTGTACAAAAAGGACTCCTTGGTGAGGTACATGAATACATCTGCCACTTCGACCGGTACCGCGATGCACCCAAACCCGAAAAGGCATGGCGTGAAGAAGCAAGGCCGGGCAGCGGGGTTTTCTTCGACCTTGGCCCACACCTGATCGATCAGGCCTTGTGCCTCTTTGGTCTCCCTGACACGGTAACAGCTTTTATAAAACACCAACGCCCTTTTGCCATTGTTGATGACTACTTTGATGTTCGGTTAGACTACAGTAACGGGCTGAGCGCCATCCTGAAATCGGGCATGCTCGTGCGCGAAATGGGGCCGCGCTATGCGGTACATGGCACCCTGGGCAGTTACCTGAAATTTGGCGATGACCCGCAGGAAGAGGTATTAAAACAGGGAATTATGCCGGTAACACCGGATTGGGGACATGAACCTGAAAATCAATTTGGTATCCTTCATACCCAAATTGAAGGAGAAATCATCCGCAAAGCCTACCCAACATTACCCGGTAATTTCGGTGAGTTTTACAGCAACATGTATGAAACCATCATACATGGAAAGCCACTGCGGGAAAAGCCCGAACATGGATACAATACCATCAGGCTTATTGACCTTGCCCTGCAAAGCCATCATGAAAAAAGGACAGTGAATTGCACTGAATTGATGGATGCACCTTACCCTAAAGATCAGGCATAGGCCTTTCCATTAAATGATTTCTCCCACCTTTGCTTTATGGTAACATACAATCCCAAAGACTGGTTGACGCCGCTTTTGTATTTCCACAAAGCAGATACATTCCGCAAACTGCTTCCGCTTCTTTTGATTCTCGGGTTATACACCGCAGGCGTCAACTGGCTTGAAATAAAATACCTGAAACTCAGCGACAGTTCTTATGTAAAAAATACTACGCTTATGCACAACCTGCTGGGTTTTGCCATCTCTATGCTGCTTGTTTTTCGCACCAACACCGCCTACGACCGATGGTGGGAAGGGCGTAAGCTTTGGGGTTCACTGGTAAACAACAGCCGGAACCTTGCCGTTAAACTGGAGGTGATATTACCGGCAGATGCGCAGAGACATAAAAGTTATTTCGGCAGGCTGAAGCCGGAACCTTGCCGTTAAACTGGAGGTGATATTACCGGCAGATGCGCAGAGACATAAAAGCGATTTCGGCAGGCTGATTGCCCTGTTTTCAAAAGAACTCAGCCACCACTTGCACAAAGAAAAAACAAGGCTCAGTCTTGATACAGAACCGCATCCTGAAATACCCGACTTTGACCGAAACAGGCATGTGCCCTCTCAGATTGTGATACTTATTCAAAGACGGATACAGGAACTGTACAAAGGTTCAATCATTACCGGTGACCAATTGATAAACCTGAACGGTGAAATACAATCATTACTGGATATTTGCGGGGCTTGCGAACGTATTAAAAACACCCCTATCCCCTATTCTTACAGCACTTTTATCAAAAAGTTTGTTGCCATTTATGTACTTACGCTACCCTTTGGGTTTGTTTTTTCCTTAGGATACATTGCAGTACCGGTGGTGATGTTTATTTTCTATGTGCTTGCAAGCCTCGAACTGATAGCGGAGGAAATAGAAGACCCCTTTGGCGATGATGTGAACGACCTTCCAACCGAAAAACTTGCCGCCAACATCAGTGCAAATGTGTATGAGATACTTGGACTGGAAAAGCAAATGGCTGTAAAGGCTTAATTGAAATCCTCCTCTTCAAAATCATCTTCCGGGTTGCCCTGACCGAAATTGAGCATACTTCCCATCAGGTCTTTAAACTCAATTCGCCCCTCAATAATTTTTTTGCTGATGAGCGAATAGCTTGCAAGGCCATGCAATACAAATTCCATCAACAAGGCCATTTCGTTCTCTGAACGTAAACCGTAAAACTTTGAAACAAGGGCATGCAAACCATTGACCGCATACAGTTTATCGATTTTTACCCGGTCGGTTGCATCTATCAGAAAATCGATTTTATTTCCTGCGTCAAACCATCCCACGATGGCTTTATATGGGTTTTCGTCTTCCCGCTGCTGTGATGCCTTTCCGGTATTTCTGCGTTTCTTCAGGCTATCCGGATTTGGAAAATATTGTGCAAATACATTTCTAACAGCCGTATCAAGCAATTTCAATGCTACCTGATAAGGACCTTCCTGCTCCCCTTCATACACAAGTTCTATTTTACCGGTTATGGATGGTATAATGCCGGCAAGATCGCTTACCCAAACATGCGTATTTTCTTCCCCGTGCAAGATGGCCCTCCTTTCGGCTGTGGATACCACATTTTCATAGGCACTTATGGTAAGCCTTGCCGAAACGCCGCTTTTTTTATCGACATACTCGTTGGTCCTTGCTTCAAATGCAACCTGCTCTATCAATCTTTTAATCAGATCACTGACCTCTACCATTTTTTCCTGTTCGGGTAATACCGAGGCTTCCTGACCGGTAATGGCCAATGCCGTTTCAATGGTTTTAGGATAATGGGTCAGTATCTGACTTTCTATACGGTCTTTCAGCGGTGTAACAATGCTGCCCCTGTTGGTATAATCTTCCGGGTTAGCCGTAAATACAAACAGGATATCGAGGGGCAATCTCAACTTAAAGCCCCTTATCTGAATATCACCTTCCTGCAAAATATTGAACAGGGCCACCTGAATGCGCGCCTGCAGATCGGGCAATTCATTTATTACAAATATGCACCGGTTACTTCGCGGGATAATGCCAAAATGAAGGACCCTTTCGTCTGCAAAACTGAGTTTCAGATTGGCTGCTTTGATAGGATCGATATCTCCGATTAAATCAGCAACACTTACATCGGGTGTGGCAAGTTTTTCTCCATACCGCTGACTGCGATGTACCCATTCTATGGGAGTATCATCTCCCTTCTCATGTAAAATATCCCGCCCATATTTACTGATGGGATGAAATGGATTGTCATTGATTTCGCTGCCTGCAATTACAGGAATGTATTCATCAAGCAAATCCACCATTTGCCTTGCAATACGGGTTTTTGCCTGACCCCGCAACCCAAGGAACAAAATATTGTGGCGGCTTAGTAAGGCCCTTTCGGTATCCGGAATGACGGTGTCCTCATAACCCATGATTCCCGGAAAAGTGATCTCTTTATTTTTTAGTTTTTGGATTAGGTTGTCCCTGATCTCCTCCTTGATGGTTTTATTCTTAAATCCTGACTGTTTAAGCTGACCTACAGTTGCAATATTGGGATGTGTCATATGTAAAAAGGTAAATCAGTACAATAACGGATGATACACCTGATCGTTCAATTCAGGAAATAAAAATAGGCAAAGAACCCAATCGGTTAGTATTGAATTTCAAGTGGAAATGCTTCATTTTCATTGACCATTCCAAGGGCTGCGGCCGCTGCGGTGTTTATTCGCCAATCCAAACCTTCATTTTGTTTAATATTCGGCAAGGGCCCTACCACTTTGGCATAAATTACTTTTCCTGAATCAGCATGCATTAATCTGACCACCACTCCGGTTTTCAGTTGGTTGCATAAAATATAAAACCTGCCATCTTTCCAGCCGCTTTCGCTTTTAAAAGTTGCTGCCTTTCCTGCTTTTTTGGCACCGCTTGGATTTGAGTTAAGGTATTCGGTTTCAAAAATACCATTCCCTGAATAAATCAAGCTTTCCGAAGGCTTCGTAAGGATTGGAGTATCTTCCACTTTTGGCTTTTCTTCCTTAAGATCATTCCCGGAAGGATTTGCCTGAATGTTCTCCGGGGCCTTTTTATCATGGTCTACAAAAGTGGCAGAAGGTACTTTTACGTATCCGATCAGGAGCTGCTGACCCGGCTTCAATGCATCCGATCGTAAAGTATTTCTTTCTTTCAACGCACTGACAGGAATATTTCCATACCATCTCCCGATCCTGAAAAGGCCTTCTCCCTGCTGCACCCGATGATAAACAGGGCTGCAACCTTCACAGGGTTCGGCCTTAAGCAAATTATTTAAAGGGATCATGATATCCATAGTCCCTGAAAAAGAACCGGGATCTATTCCAGGATTTGCATTTGTAATAATTTCCTGCGAAACATTCCATGCATCAGCCAAAGAAATCAGACTACTAAAGCCATTTGAAGAAACCATGATGCCACCTTGCTCATTTTTTACTACCCCGATATAACCCTGCCCTGAAATATTTCCGGACAGGACCATACAACCAATAAAAAGAAAAAATGAAATAACAATAACCCGGACGCACATACCTTTTTACTTTCAACTATAATTTTTTCACCCTGAAGGCGTACAAAAATGTGGGTAAATGTGCTTTGCGCCTCGTTAAAATTTTACCGGATCTGATTTTATTACAAATAAACCGGAATTACGATTGCATTCTTATGCGCCACTCTTTTGGATAGTAATTATTAAATCGATTTCCGATATTTTTAATCCACCCTAACGAATAACCTTCATAAACTATTAAATTCCAACTTTTTACAACATTATCACTGATATCGAAAGCTTCCCTGCGCAAAAATGATAAGGCTTGTTCCTTTTCCAGATTAACTAACGGGAAACCTTCACGCTTGAGTAACTGAGCCAATGCAAGTTCATGATCAGGATTCAATTTTGAATGAACCCACTCTCCCATTCTTACCCCTGACTTCCTGATATTCAATTTTTTATGAAAGGCCTGATAAAATGAATGGACTAAGGCAGGCATAGCAAAAACTATTTCTTTATGCCGGAATACCTCTAATCCATCCGCTTGCAATAACCACCCCGACAATGGGAAATCCGCTGCCTTTCTTTCTTTATTCTTTTTAGCTGCAACTAATTCATTATTAATATTTTGTCCACTTTTTCGAAACAATGCAATAAATAAACCTTCACCCTCCACTTTCCCCGGATAAAAGCGATAACAGGGCAACTTAAACACCGGTGATTCACTCAAAACAACTCCATTTTGGCAATCGGGCCATTCGAGTGAAACACCCTCTAATTTGAATTGGGTATGAATCCAATCAGCAATTTTCTCGTCCTCATCAGCAGAATAGCTACAGGTACTATAGACTAAGAATCCACCCGGCGCAAGCGCCGGCAAGGCATCGGCCAAAATGCGTTTTTGCCTTTGGCTGCACAATTCCACATGGTTCAGGCTCCATTCGGAAACAGCTTCAGGATCCCTTCGAAACAACCCGCTTCCACTACAGGGTGCATCCACTACCATCAGGTCAAACATTTCTTCCAATTTCCCAATCCCGAGGGGGTCATTTTGAGTGACGACCACATTGGCATTTCCCCATTTAATGATGTTTTCAAGAAGGATATTGACACGGGAAGCCACCACCTCATTGCTTACCAAAACAGCATCATCAGGAAGCAGATCTAAAAGATGGGTGCTTTTTCCTCCGGGTGCTGCACATAAATCAAGTGCGTAATTGACCTTTATTTCAGAAAGCACCCTTTTTACTGCCTGTTCCAAAAACATGCTGCTTGCCTCCTGAACATAGTAGGCACCTGCATGGAGCAGGGGGTCTAATGTAAAAACCGGCCTTTCTTTTAAATAAAACCCATTTTTACACCATGGCACCGGACGGTCCATTTTAAAAGGAACATCATCCATTTTCCTTTTCCGGCTATTGCCCCTGATGGAAACCGGTGGCTTTGCCTCCTTATGTATGTTCACAAAATCAGTTTCATCAAATCCCGGAAGTCCTTTCAGTGATTCAATGAGATCTGACGGCAGCATGTAAAAAAGATTGAAAATGAGGGAAAATCAAAGAGATTTAATCTCGGCAACAAGGTCTTGCAGCACTTTTTTGGCATCCCCGAAAAGCATGGATGTTTTTTTGTGGTAAAACAATTCATTTTCAATTCCGGCATAGCCCGGTTTCATACTTCTTTTATTGACCACAATAAGTTTTGCTGCTTCAACATCCAGAATGGGCATTCCGTAAATTGGACTTGCAGGGTCTGTTTTAGCAGCGGGGTTAACCACATCATTGGCTCCAAGCACAAGCACTACATCGGTATTGGCAAAGCCCGGATTAGCCTCTTCCATTTCAAGCAATTTCTCGTAAGGAACATCGCTTTCTGCCAGCAAAACATTCATGTGGCCGGGCATTCTTCCTGCTACAGGATGAATAGCATAATTCACACTGACACCACGTTCTTCAAGCAGTTTTTCAAGTTCGTGGCAGGC
>JALOMX010000197.1 GCA_025455245.1 Chitinophagaceae bacterium | reverse complement strand
TCCGGTTTCTACATAGACGTAAGCCTCGCGGATCTCATTAAGTTTATAGGTTCTGTCAATGACCGGTTTAAACTTTCCTTCAGATACAAGGGCGGCAAGGAGTTCAATATCATACCTGCTAAAGGATGGAAGCGGAAACAGTACTTTTTTCCCTTTATAAAAAGGGGATATCATCCCGCGCAAAACATTGTCTCCATACTTTCCCAATTCAGTTGAAATATAAATTCCCCGGGATTTGAGCAATGGCCTGCATTGAGTGAATGACAATTTCCCGACGGCATCGAAAACAAAATCAAAATTCTCATTAAGATTTTTTATATCTGTCTTTTCATAATCAAATACCCTGTCGGCACCAAGTGAAGCAATTAATGAAATATTCATTTTGTTGGCAAAGGCGGTAACAGTGGCGCCAAAATATTTCAACAACTGCACCGCAGCCGAACCAATAGCGCCTGTGGCACCATACACCATTACCTGTTGCCCTGAATGTACATTTGCAGCGCGCAACATTCCAAGTGCATAATGTGCCCCCTCAGCAATAGCAGCAGCCTGAATAAAGTCAACTCCTTCGGGAATCTCGGCAATAATCCCTTTTTCTGATTGAAGGGTGTATTCGGCATGTCCGCCAAATTGTTGATCGTTATAACCAAAAACACGTTGCCCTGCTTTGAACGAAGTAACATCCGGGGCAACCGATTCCACAACACCTGCAAATTCACACCCTAATATCTGATGCTTTGGTTTGAATAATCCGCTCCAAAACCTCGAAATAAAATACTCAGCACTCCTGAAACCGCAATCGGTCCTGTTGACAGTGGTGGTGTGTACTTTGATTAAGATGGTTCCGGCTTTGCAAACAGGTTTGGATACATCCTTTACGCAAACGACATCGGGTGGGCCATATCGGGTATGAACAGCGGCTTTCATTATTTATTATATAGATTATTACCGGGTCTGATATAACTTTCGGCATACTAAAAAATATTCAAAGCGGAACCTGAATATATCCCTGTTGATGAATATTTCAAATTTGCTTTTACAAAACTGAACTACCAAAAGAGTCTGCCCAATTCAAATAATCAAATAAAAATAATAACCGGCCGGATCATTTACCCTTTTTTTTGATTAACGGTCATTTCATCAATATCACACACGGAAAATGAAAGGATAAAATCTGGAATACAGTAAAAACTATCTTGCCTTTGTATCTACGGTAATAATATCCTGTCCGGTTGTATCTCCGGCTTCCTGAAGTTTTCCAAACGCTGCAGCAGTGGCGTAATTAATGAGCTGCTCATCGGGATGGCCATTATGCAAACCATAAATAAGCCCGGCCATAAAACAATCTCCGCTTCCTGAGCGGTCAACCACCTGTTTCGCCGTAAATTCTTTAGAAGGTATCAGCTTATTGTTCCGATACAATGTCGTATAATACAAAATATTATCAGCTTCCTGATCAAACCGGAAAGTATTGGCAACAACGGAACATTTCGGAAAACATTTTATAATATTTTCTGATGTTTTGACCGCATGATCAAGGTAGGCTTGTTTGTTCCCTTTCTCATGAATTCTTTCATCAACGGGTATCCCGAGCAAACTGTCAGCACTCCAAAGATTACCCATTACAACGTCACAATATTCAACAAGACCCGGCATAATGGCAACAGGGTCTTTGCCATATTTCCAAAGGCGAGGGCGGTAATTTAAATCTATGGAAATTTTAATATTTCGTTCGGATGCAGCCTTTACTGCTTCAAGGCATACATCTGCCACATTTTGGTTGAGTGCCGGACTGATTGCAGAAAAATTAAACCAATCCACATCCTGTAAAATCCGATCCCAGTCAAGCATCCCGGGTTTCAGCAGCGAGAAAGAGGAACCTGCACGATCGTACACTACATTCCCCTTCAGGTCGGCTCCCCGTTCAAGATAATACAACCCAATCCGATCGCCGGCAAACAGAATGGAAGATGTGAAAATACCTTTGTATTCTAGGTAATTGATTACATGACGGCTCATGAAATTGTCGGGCAGGACCGTGCAATACTTAACCGGCATATCCCATGCAGCAAGTGCGGTAGCCACGTTGGCTTCGGCGCCACCCATATACAGCATCATTGGCTGTTTCACTGCCTGTTCGGCGGTATGTGCAGGAGAAATGCGCAGAAGCAATTCACCGAAACAAAGTATTTTTTTCCGCATATGATTTCTATAAACTCACTCCTCTTTTCCATGGAATAAAATCATCCTGATTGAGTAAAACAGCCTTGGGAATTACTTCCCCGCTTGCCGCTTTAATGCAATACTCCAGAATTTCTTCACCCATCTGCTCAATGGTTTTTTCACCGGCAATTACCGGACCTGTATCAATATCAATAATATCGGCCATACGCAATGCCAGTTTTGTATTGCTTGAAACTTTAATAGTAGGGCAAACCGGATTACCCGTAGGTGTTCCAAGGCCGGTGGTAAACAAAATGAGTGTGGCACCGGAAGCAGTTTTGCCTGTAGTGGCTTCCACATCATTTCCGGGTGTGCATACAAGGCTTAGTCCCGGCTTAGTAGCTTGCTCCGTGTAATCAAGTACATCAACTATGGGAGAAGTTCCGCCCTTTTTTGCGGCACCCGCACTTTTAATGGCATCTGTTATCAGTCCGTCTTTAATATTGCCGGGCGAAGGATTCATGTGAAAACCTGAACCTGCCTGCACTACAAGCGCTTCATAGCCTTTCATGAGCCGGATAAATTTTTCCGCTGCATTTTTTTCGATCGTGCGGTCAATGAGTTCCTGCTCCACTCCGCACAATTCAGGAAACTCGGCCAATAAAACCTTGCCGCCCAAAGCAACAAGCAGGTCGGCACAATAGCCAACGGCAGGATTGGCAGAAATACCGCTGAACCCGTCACTGCCACCGCATTTTACTCCGAGGGTCAGTGCACTCAACGGCGCAGGCTTGCGGTTAATTTTGTTTATTTCTTTAAGGCCTTCAAAAGTGTTGCGGATAGCCGTAGTAATGAGTTGTTCTTCACTTTGCGACTGTTGTTGTTCGAAAATAAACAAAGGCTTATCAAAGTCAGGCGCCATGGCTTTAAGGTCCTCCTGAAAATCGCGTACCTGCAGATTCTGACACCCAAGGCTTAATACGGTTACGCCTCCCACATTGGGATGATTGGCATAGGAGGCAAGCAGTTTACTCAACAATGCCGCATCCTGACGAATGCCTCCGCAACCGCCATCATGGTTTAAAAACTTAATACCATCTACATTTGAAAACAGCCTGCTCTTTACGGCCGAAGGACGCAGATCCACTGCGTCAAGAGACTCACCGTTAGCCAAAGCCTCCACCAGGTTTTTTGTGTATTGCCTGTATTTATCGGTTACCGCATATCCAAGTTCATTGTGCATAGCTTCCCGTATCACATCGAGATTGCGGTTTTCGCAAAATACGGTTGGGATGAACAACCAGTAATTGGCAGTACCTACCCTGCCATCGCTTCGGTGGTATCCCATAAATGTCCTTCCTGTAAACCGCGATACATCGGGCGGATGCCAGGTAAACTGTGAAGGCCTGTAGCCATAGGGTTCTGCCGCATGCTTGGTATTGTCGGTACTCATACGCGTGCCTGCAAAAACTTCGGACTGTACCTTCCCCACCAATACACCATACATAATAACTTCATCACCGGCTTTCATATCCTGCATAAAAAATTTATGCTTTGCCGGAATGTTTTCCCGTGTGGTGTACTCTTTTCCTTCATAAAAAATAGTATCGCCGCCCTGCAGGTCGGACAGCGCTACAAGCACATTATCTTTTGGATTGATCTTTAAGACTTTGGCAGCCATTACTTTACCGGTTTAAAAAATAGTATGTAAAAAAGTGACAGATTCCAACTTTCAAAGATCGCACAGCCTTGCAGATTTTCAATTAAAAGGAAAAGGAATTCTACGCAAACGATACCATTAACCCTTTACCGGAGGGATTTCTTCAAGCTCTGAAAGGTGAAGACCTTCAATTTTCCAGCAACGCAGCATCCTTCCATTGGTAATCATTAAAAAAGGCGCCTGCAGCACAGATTGATATGATAGCAATTGACTGATTACCGAATCATCAAGCGGCTCATCAGGGGATTTGCATTCAATAAGCATCCCGGGTTTTCCTGTTTTATCAAAAACGACAGCATCAAAGCGGCGGTTCAGTTCTCCTACCCTCACGCCACGCTCTACAGCAATCAGTGCTGAAGGATACCCTTCCTTTTGAACCAGGAAAGCAAGCAGCGACTGACGAACCCATTCTTCAGGGGTAAGACTGACCCATTTTTTGCGGAAAGGATCAAATATTTCGTCTCCCTTTAACCCCTCCCGTATGCGCATCTGTAGCCCTGTAGTATCAATTTTGATCATGAAGGGGTAAATGTATTTATATTAGCCGATTCAGAAATTGGATATCCGAAATTTGAATTTCAAACGACAAATAAAAATGAAGGCATGAAGACAAAAGACGAAATTGTAGCCAATTGGTTACCAAGGTACACCGGAAAAACACTTAATCAATTTGGTGAATATATATTGCTGACCAATTTTGGTAATTACATAAAGCTTTTTGCCGAATGGCATAAGGTACCCATCGTTGGTCTCGATGCCCCCATGCAATGTGCTACTGCTGAAAACATTACCATCATCAACTTTGGCATGGGCAGTCCCGGTGCAGCTACCATCATGGATTTACTCACTGCCATTGAACCCAAGGCCGTTCTTTTTCTTGGTAAATGCGGCGGACTAAAAAAAAGAAATAAACTCGGCGATCTGATATTGCCTATTGCAGCCATCAGGGGGGAAGGAACAAGCAACGATTACTTTCCACCCGAGGTTCCTGCACTGCCGGCATTTGCACTGCAAAAAGCCATCAGCACCACTATCCGCGAAAACGCATGCGATTATTGGACCGGCACAGTATATACCACCAACCGCCGTGTGTGGGAACCACCAACCGCCGTGTGTGGGAACATGATAATGAATTCAAAGAATACCTTACCAGGATAAGGGCATATGCCATCGATATGGAAACCGCCACCATTTTTTCAGTGGGCTTTTACAATAAAATCCCAACGGGGGCTTTATTGCTTGTGAGCGACCAACCCATGACACCCGATGGTGTAAAGACGGCCGCTTCAGATAAAAAGGTAACTAAAAAATTTGTGGAGCGCCATCTCCGTATTGGTATTGATTCATTAAAGCAACTCATCAATCAGAGACTAACCGTAAGGCACCTTAAATTTTAAAAATGCTTTTACCCATGGTTGCACAGGATTTTATTGAAGCCCTGAATATGAAGCCTCACCCGGAAGGCGGCTTTTACGCGGAAACATACAGGCATCCTGAAATGGTAGTTCTTGATAACGGAAGAAAACGAAACCTTTCTACTACCATTTTCTTTTTACTCAAAGGAACTGACAGATCACATTTTCACAGGCTTTCATCCGATGAAATATGGTTCTTTCATGCCGGCGAAACCATAGAGCTTATCATGTTGCAAAACGGGAAAAGCGTTTCTTACATCATTGGGAACAACATAACGGATGGCGCCTTGCCGCAACTGCTTATCCCGGCAAATACCTGGTTTGCAGCACACCTTCCTTCCCGAAAAAATTTTGCTTTGGTTAGCTGCACCGTTACCCCCGGTTTTGATTTTGCCGATTTTGAATTGGCCACACTTAACCAGTTATTGGAGGAGGGTTACCTGATTACTGATGAAATGAAGAATTTTATCATACGGGAATATTAAAAGAAGGGGAGCATTCATTTCTCCCCTTCTTTTATCTTCCAAATAAACTGCTATTCTTTAAAGAGTTTAATTGACTTTTGGTTTTCGCCATCGGTTAAGGTAATGATATACAATCCGCCCTGAAGCTTTCCAATATTAAGCCTTGTCTGATTGGTTCCTGAAATTGCAGTCACTCTCAGCACCTGCCTTCC
>JALOMX010000196.1 GCA_025455245.1 Chitinophagaceae bacterium | reverse complement strand
GCCCGAAAAAATATCGGTATCGTAATTGCTGTTCTTACCCTGCAGCACCCTTACAAGCCGCTCAAGCCCCATGCCGGTATCCACATGTTTGGCAGGCAGTGGCTCAAGGTTGCCATCCTTTTTGCGGTTGAACTGGATAAATACATTGTTCCAGATCTCAATCACTTCGGGATGGTCATTATTCACGAGGGAGGCTCCATCCACACGGGCACGTTCTTCATCATGGCGGCTATCTACATGAATTTCGGTACAGGGGCCGCAAGGTCCGGTATCGCCCATTTCCCAGAAGTTATCCTTTTTATTCCCCAGCAAAATCCGCTCAGGTGCTATCCATTTGGCCCACTCTGCCTTGGCCTCATCATCGGCGGGCAGGCCTTCCGATGCATCGCCTTCAAAAACAGTAACATATAAACGATCTTTCGGGATTTTCAAAACCTCCGTCAGCAGTTCCCAGCTCCAGGCAATGGCTTCCTGTTTAAAGTAGTTGCCAAAACTCCAGTTGCCAAGCATTTCGAACATGGTGTGGTGGTAGTGGTCAACCCCCACCTCTTCCAGGTCGTTGTGCTTGCCGCTTACCCGAAGGCATTTCTGTGTATCGGCCACCCGGGGGTCAGGCGCTGTTTTGGTGCCCAGGAAATAATCCTTAAACTGATTCATCCCCGCGTTGGTAAACATCAACGTTGGATCGTTCTTTACCACAATAGGTGCACTTGGCACAATGGTATGTTTTTTAGAAGCAAAAAAGTTTAAAAAAGCACTTCGGATATCGGAAGCGGTCATCATATTGGTAAAAAATTGCCGTGAGACAAATCGGTTTATAAAAAAAATGTTGCCCGTAAATTACATTTACCGTCAATTTGCGGCGTGCAAAGGTAGTCAATTGACAGACCACCTGTTTCAATTTAAGCCTTGCAATTAAACAAAGACCATTAAAACGTTGGAGAAAAGAACCGGTATATTCTGTGAGATCAAATTAAGCTGGCGTTTTGAAAAAAGTAAAATATTTCTATAACACGCATACACTCCGCTACGAAAAGCTGATAACCCCTTTGCGTGTAAAACTGCTTAGGGTATTTGGTTTTATTGCGGCAACCCTTGTGTCTGCCTTTATTATTGTGTCGCTTGCGCAAAAATATTTTCCGAGTGCTGCGGAGCGTGCCCTGAGGCAGGAAAATGCCAACCTTCGGTACAGCTATTCAATCCTGGAAAAAGAAATAGCCGACCTTGAACAACGAATGGCGGCGCTTGAAAAACGGGATAATCAGGTGTACCGTTCCATTTTTGAAAGCGACCCCATACCCGACAGCGCCCGCAGCAAAATGATCGAACGGCTTGAAGACCTGAAAAAAATTGCGGGCATGACGCAGGAACAACTCATTGTTTCCGCTGCCAATTCGCTCAACAGGCTACACAACAGGCTTAACTTTCAGGCAAAATCCTTTGACAGGGTAAATGAACTGATTGAAAAAAAGGAAGACCTGCTTGCTGCCATTCCGGCCATACAACCTGTAAGCAACAAGGAACTTGAGCGGGTAGCTTCCGGCTTTGGATACCGTATAGACCCGGTGTATAAGATCCCCAAAATGCATGCCGGTCTCGATTTTACCGCCAATACGGGAACCCCAATTTATGCAACAGCCGATGGTACCGTAACAGAATCGGGGTATAATACCGGCGGCTATGGCAACCATGTAGTTATCAATCATGGTTTTGGATATGAAACACTGTACGCCCATATGGTCAGGATAAAGGCAAAACGGGGCCAAAAAGTAAAACGCGGCGAAGTAATCGGTTGGGTAGGCAATACCGGAAAAAGCACCGGGCCCCACCTGCACTATGAGGTGCACAAAAACGGAACACCTGTTGATCCTGTATATTTCTTTTATAATGACCTGACGCCCGAGCAATACGATCGCCTGCTGAAACTCGCGGCTACAAGAAATCAGAGCTTTGATTGATGCTGATTCCTTACGGTGTTTCCCCTAATGTTTACTTCAACCCTTAAAGGATGGTTTCATTTTCACCTTCCTGATTGGCTAATGCCTTCATTTTGCCGGCGTTATCCCTTTCAAGGTCTATGATCCAGTCTTTGCGGCGAAGTTCAAAATTGGTACCAAGATATAAACGGCGTACCTGCTCATCATCGGCAAGTTCCTGTGCCGTGCCGTGTTTGAAAATTTTTCCTTCAATCAGCAGATAGGCACGGTCACAAATGCTCAGGGTTTCATTTACATTATGGTCGGTAATCAGGATACCAATGTTTCTATACTTTAAGCGTGCCACAACGGTCTGGATATCTTCCACGGCAATAGGGTCAACCCCGGCAAAGGGTTCATCAAGCAGGATGAATTTGGGGTTTACCGCAAGGGCCCTTGCTATTTCGGTACGTCGGCGCTCGCCACCACTCAGGCTGTCGCCGTTGTTTTTGCGTACATGGTGCAGGTTAAATTCTTCGATCAGTTCATCAACTTTTTTTTGACGCTCTTTCCTGGTCAGTTTGGTCATTTCCAAAACCGCCATGATATTATCCTCCACACTGAGGCTGCGAAATACGCTTGCTTCCTGCGGAAGATAACCAAGCCCCATTTGCGCCCTTTTGTACATAGGAAGGCTGGTAATTTCGGTATCGTTCAGGTACACCACCCCTTCATCCGGACGAATGAGCCCAACCACCATGTAAAAGGTGGTGGTCTTACCGGCACCATTCGGGCCAAGCAATCCTACAATTTCACCCTGATGTACATTGACACTGACATGGTTTACCACGGTACGGCCACCATAGGTTTTTACCAGTTCCTTTGTTGAAATTACCAGTCCCAAGAGAAAACGATTTGTTGCAAAAATAGGTTCCGGGCCGGCAGAAACGCCTCTTTTGATGGAAGATTAACGGATTTACCATCTTTAAATGTTTGTCAGTGGCAACGATTACGGTAATAATCATTCATCAACCTTATTTGCAATCCTATGCATCCCTACCTTTGCCAACCATTTTTTTACATCGCATGAAGGTAACCGAACACATAGCAAATGCTCAGGGAAAAACCCTTTTCTCATTTGAAGTACTCCCGCCCCTGAAAGGAAAAACCATTGAAACCCTTTATAATCATCTCGATCCCTTGATGGAATTTAAGCCATCATGGATCAATGTAACCTACCATCGTGCCGAAACCATGTTCAAAAAAAGGGCAGACGGAAGTTTTGATAAAGTGGAGGTAAGGAAGCGCCCCGGCACTGTGGGCATTTGCGCAGCCATCAGAAATCACTATAATGTGGATACTGTGCCGCACCTAATTTGCGGGGGCTTTAGTAAACAGGAAACGGAAAATGCCCTGATTGATCTGAATTTTCTGGGCATTGATAACGTACTTGTACTCAGGGGTGATGCCGAAAAAAATGAACCCAATTTTGTGCCGCACAAAGATGGCCACAGTTATGCATCAGAACTTTTACAGCAGGTTGTAAACCTGAATCACGGCATTTATCTTGAAGACGATATTCAAAGTGGAGGCAAGACCAAATTCTGTATCGGCGTAGCGGGCTATCCCGAAAAACATTTTGAAGCGCCAAACCTTGAGATTGACATGAAATACCTGAAGGCAAAAGTGGAAGGCGGCGCCGACTACATAATGACGCAGATGTTTTTTGACAATAAAAAGTTTTTCCATTTTGTAAAAACCTGCCGGGCCAATGGTATTGAAGTGCCCATCATTCCAGGACTGAAACCCCTGACCACCAAAAAGCAACTCAGCGTTTTACCACGCATTTTCCATGTTGACCTTCCCACGGAGCTAAGCCTCGAGGTAATGAAGTGCAAAAGTGATGAGGAAGTGGAACAGGTTGGTACCGAATGGCTGCTTCAGCAAAGCAGGGAACTGAAAGAATTTGGGGTACCGGTTTTACACTACTACACCCTCGGCAAACCAAGGGTCATTCAAAACGTAGTGAAGGAACTTGTTTAAGAGCCTGTTTCAGTTTTATTGTTTCTTTTGCCCATCGGGTATTGTTGAGCGAAACAAGGCGGATTTTGCAATCATAGCCGGTGGCCTATGGAGAGAATCCGATCCCTTATGTGCGGGAGAACCAACAGGACCCATGCTGAAATCAGTAAATGAGTTTTAAACAGGCTCCAAGATTAATTCTTGTTGTAGAGGAAAATAAAAGGTTTCAGTTTTTGTTCATTGATGCAGGCAAGCACCTTGTCAAATCGCTTTTCAATACGATAACGGTTCAGGTTAATAATTTCACAGGAAATGGCAAGGTTGCGATTTGACTCGATCCGGTTGAGTACCGTATTCAGCCATTCTGTTTCAGCATTCAAAATTTCAGGGGCTATATGGGCTTCCTTCAGCACAACCATTAAATCCCTGCTTCTGTTACTGCGCATATTAATCTTTTAGAAGATGAAAATGGTAAGCTTTTAAGAAACAGGGCTCATTTGTTCAATACCCTGTCATACCTTTTCTGGCTTCACATCCACAATTTTTACCTCCGGCTTTATTTCCCGAGGCACAACCAACGAATGTAATAATCAGAAATAACAGGCCTAAAATTGTTTTGTTTATTTGCATAAAATCAATTCTGTTACGAATTTGAAAAACATTTTTCATTTTATAACCCATCTTTGAAAATTAAATTGTCCGAAGCTCCAAAATTTAACAAACGAATACTGGTAGCACCCCTCGATTGGGGGCTTGGTCATGCTACAAGGTGCATACCGGTTATACGGAATTTAAGGGCTTTGGGTTGCGACACATGGATAGCAACTTCGGGGGCGCAGGAAAAATTGCTGCGGATAGAATTTCCGGATGTACCCTTTCTTAACCTGCCGGGCTATGGAGTTTCGTATGGCAAACGTGGGGTCATGCTCCGCCTGCTGCGTCAAATTCCCGTTATCAGGCGACATATTTTCACGGAACATGCATGGCTGCAAAACACCATCCGGGATTACGGATTTCATGGCGTCATCAGCGATAACCGATACGGTCTTTACAGCGAGCAGGTTCCATGCGTGCTCATTACACACCAACTGTCTCTTCAGCTTCCGCGTTGGGCAGCCATTTTTGGAAATGGGGTTCAGCAGATGCTGTATCATCA
>JALOMX010000195.1 GCA_025455245.1 Chitinophagaceae bacterium | reverse complement strand
CACTTTTTTCAAGAAAGGATAACATCATGATCTTGCCATAGGTCAGCAGATCGGATGCATTGCTTTTGATACTGCCTGCTGCTGCAAGCGCATCAAATTTCCAGTATGATGCAGGCTGTCCTTTTTCATTATAGCCTATTGAAGTTCCCGATGGTAAACTGTTTCCTGCTGTAGAATGGCCCATTTTCATGGGAATCAACATGTGTTTTTCAACCAAATCGGGGTAAGGAATTTTGTAAACCCCGGCTAAAATACAGCCGAGCAAGCCCATGGCATAGTTGCTGTATTCGTACTGCTCACCCGGTTCTCTCAATGGTTTTATTTGAGAAAGGCCGTTGAACAGAAGTTTCTCATTGTAATGAGCGTATGGATCGTCACGATTCATGCCGGGAGCATTATAAAGGTCAACCGGCAGCCTGGGGAGGCCGCTTGTATGATTGGCAAGGTGTACAAGCTGAATATTTTTTATGCCGGGATTGGATGCCACAGAGTCCGGCAGATAAAGGGTAATGGGATCCGTTAGCTTTACTTTTTTTTCGGAAACAGCTTTTGCCAGCAGGTAACCTGTAAAGGTTTTGGTGATAGAGCCAATTTCATACACGGTTTCTGATGATGGTTTCTGTCGGGTTGATTTATCTGTTTCGCCGTAATTGTAGAAGTAATCTTTTCCATTAACATGAACAGAAATGCTTAAACCTGCCGTTACGGTATCCATCATGTACGAACGGGCAGCCTTGTCAACTGCACTGTCAAGTTCGGATACCATCGGGTTATCGGAGTACAACGTAGTTCGCTTTGGCGCAGATTCATCACGCCATGGTTGCATGGCAAAAGTTTGCATGTATCCATCGCTATCAAGCCCGATAAGGGTTTGGAGGGTAAGGCCTCCGAGGAGTTTTGTTTTATACCTGCTTACTCCATTTTTACTGTTTACAAATTCAAACAAAGTAATTGCTCCATAAGGAGCGAGTTGGGTCAGCAGCCCCTGTTCCAGTGCCGATAAGGGAACTTTTTCTTTGAAAGCCTTACCGGTTAAAGCATAGAGGCTGTCGGTCTGTTTTGTATTATAATATTTTTTAACGAGTTGGGCAACACTGTCTGTCCGTTGTTCCTGTGCTGTCTGAAAAACAGTTTGGGAAAACGTTTGCTCCATGGATAAAAACAGGATTAATACGAATAAGACCTTCATAAGAATATTTGGGTGTTTACATTACAAGTGGGTGCAAAATTGTTCATCGCACACCAAAAAACCTGACCGACTTCCTTTTTGGTTGTTATGGTTTAATGGTTTGCCCCAAATAAGCCACCATCGGCTTAGCTGTTTATCCAGGCCTCTCTTTCATCGGGGCTGAATTTCCAGGGGGCAAAATTGTTTTCAATGTTGCCAAACATTGCGTTCCAGTCACCGGGGCTGTTGCTTTCATCAAGTATGAGGTAGCGCCTTTGTTTCAGAATGATGTCGAGGGGACTGATGCTTACCGGGCATTCTTCCACACATGCATTACAGGTAGTACATGCACGCAATTCTTCAACCGTAATGTAGTCATGAAGAAGGCTTTTCCCGTCGTCAACCCATTGTCCGTTGTTGGCATTTAAAACTTTTCCAACTTCCTCAAGGCGGTCGCGGGTTTTCATCATAATGGCACGAGGGCTGAGCGCCTTTCCAGTAGTATTGGCAGGGCAGGCAGCGCTGCACCTTCCGCATTCGGTACAACTATAAGCATCGAGCAGGTTTTTCCAGCTCAGGTCAAAGACATCTTTGGCGCCAAATTGTGCCGGTGGCTGTTCGGGAAGGGTGGCAAGTACCGGGTCATTGCTGATATCCTGCCCCATGGCAAGGGCTACTTCCTTTTGAATTTCGGGCATATTGGCCATGGTTGCACCATCGGGCCTTGCAAAGTATGCATTTGGAAATGCAAACATGATATGCAGGTGCTTGCTGTAGGGCAGGTAATTTAAAAAGGCGAGGATGCCTCCTATGTGCAGCCACCAGGCCGTTCTTTCAAGGCCAATCAATACCGGCGTTGAAAAGTTTTCAAAAATGGGGGCAAATAAGCTGCTTACCAAAAACGGGCCGGTAGCATGGTCTGCGTAATGTTCAACAGCCCTTGCCTGCAGTACCTGATCTGCGGCATTCATCTTTAAAAACAAGCCCATCAGGATAATTTCAATGATTAAAATGGTATTGGCATCCGTGCGGGGCCAGCCATTCAGATCGCCACTGATAAAACGGCCGATTTTTAAAACATTTCTGCGAATCAGGAAAATGACACAGGCAACCAAAACGAGGGCTGCCAATATTTCAAACGTGTTGATCAGGAAATTATACAGGCCTCCCAAAGCCGGGGCAAATAACCGGTGCGTTCCCAAAAGACCATCCAGCAGGATTTCGAGGACTTCAATATTGATGATGATGAAGCCTGCGTACAACACAAAGTGCATCACCGCAACCAAGGGGTTTTTGAACATCTTCTTTTGCCCGAAAGCCAGCAAAACCAGGTTCCGCCAACGTGTTTTCTCATCGGAAACAAGCGGTTCGTCTTTGCCCAACAGTATGTTGCGCCGCATTTCTCCAATTCGTTTCGAAAAAATGTAAATGGCGATGATGGTCATTAAGGCGAAAGCAATCTGCGGAAATACCTGCATGGGAATGGTAATTTTTTGCGGGGCTAAAATAAGATAGAATGCGGGCTTGTAAATGGATTGTGGTTATTTTGCCGTAATAATCATTTGAACTGTGGCTAAAAAATATATACTCGACGGAAGTCAGGCCGATCTGAAGATCAAGAGAATGGCTTTGCAGATATTGGAAGAAAATATTGGAGAGGGTGAAATAATCCTTGCGGGCATTGCCCCTAACGGCAGCCTCATTGCCGGCAAGATAAAAGGGCTTATTCAGCCGCACCTCGATTATGAGGTGGTTGTTCAGGAAATCAGGCTCGATAAAAAACATCCCTCGGTTGTTGAAGTTGCTCCGGAAGTGAATGTGGATGATAAGACAGTTTTGATTGTAGACGATGTTGCCAACAGCGGTCGCACACTGACTTATGCAATAAAGCCTTATCTGCATGCCCATCCGCGAAGTATCCAAACCCTTGCGCTTGTTGACCGGACCCATAAAAAATTCCCCATTCAGCCGGATTATGTAGGCTTTGCCCTTGCAAGTACGCTTCAGGAATACATTGACCTTGATGTGGAAGATGGTGAGATTAAGGGAGCGTGGATGGAGTAGGTTGGTAGGTTGATAGGTTGGTAGGTTAGAAGGTTGGAATGTTGGAATGTTGGAATGTATTGAACATGTTCACCAGCTAACCTTTAAACCTAAATCAAAACTTAAAGTTCCACGTCACGCTTGGTATAATGGGAAAGATACTTACCTGTATGGCTTCCAGCTGTTGGGTACCTTGAATGGGATCGCCATCCTGCCCGAAAAAGATGAAATACGGGTTTAAGCGGCTGTAAATATTGTAAGCTCCAAATACCCAACTGCTTTTCAGTTTCTTTTTACTGTCAGGTTTTGGGGTATAGGTAAAGCTGATATCGGCACGATGGTAAGATGGTACCCGATAAGCGTTGATACGACTAAATTCCTGTGTTAAAACACCTTCTACAAAATAAAATCGTTCAGGAAAGGTTGCCGCATTTCCTGTGGCGAATACAAATACACCTCCCATTTTCCACTTTTTTGATAGGTCATAGTTGGCTACCACACTCAGGTCATGTCTCCGATCGAATTTCGCAGGGTATTTTTGACCATCATTCAGTTCGTCAAACTGCCGCCATGTCCAGCTAAGCGTATAGCCAATCCAGCCATTTAGTCGTCCGCGGGTTTTGTTAATATAAAATTCTGCACCGTAACTCCATCCTCTGCCATAAACAAAATCAAGTTCCGGATCGGCAAGGCTTGGGGTAAACCCTTCACGATATTCAATCTGGTTTTCCATTTGTTTGTAATAAATCTCCACGGAAGTTTCCCATTGGTTTTTCGCAAAGTTTTTAAAATATCCAAGAGCATATTGCAAGCCCCGTTGGGGAGGGGTCCGTGCAGTACTCGAAACCCACAGATCCGTTGGCAGGGTGCTTGCGCTGTTGGTAGCAAGATGAATGTATTGAAGGTTACGCGTGACTCCTGCTTTAATACTTGACGATTCGGAAAGCCCATACCTGAACGTTAATCTTGGTTCAAAGCCACTGTACCATTTTACCCTGTCGCCTCTTCCATATACCGTACTGTCTATTTTATTACCGTTATTGTCCAGCAAAAAATCTTTGTAAGGGCCTATTTGCTCAAAACCGCTCCATCGGATGCCGGCATTAATTTTGAGCCTTTCGCTTACTTCCCAATCATCCTGAATGAATATGGCATATTCGTTGCCGAATTTTTTATCCTGATTTTGAGGCGGCAATGGTGTATCGCCCTGCTGTCCGCTGAATTGATTGGGTAAAAAAGTATGGTATGTGTATTGAACCCCATACTTTACCTTATGTTCGGGTGCGGGGTACCAGTCAAAATCGACCTTGGCGTTCAAATCCCGGATGCCGCTGCTGAGTACCACCCTGAAATCGTATTGAGTGGCATCAAATTGAAATTTATAGTCGTTGTACACAAGGGTTGTATTGGCAAAAAGTTTCCGGTTGAATACATGGTTCCAACGAACTGTGGCCGTGCTGTTTCCCCAGGGGATATTGGTTCTGAATGCACGTTGGGTATTATTGAAGTCAAACACATCGCGGCCAAAATACCCGCTGAAGAAAAGCCTGTCTTTTTCACCGAGTTTAAAGTTTGCCTTTGCATTCAGGTCATAAAAATAATATCCGCTACCATACAGGTTTGAGGTTTTGGGCACAAATGGTTTTACCAAAGCATCAATATAGGTTCGCCTTGCTGAAATAATAAAAGATGATTTGTCTTTTTGAATTGGCCCCTGCAGCGAAAACAGCGATGCAATCAATCCAATTCCGCCTTCTCCTTGAAGCTCGCGGTTGTTACCGTCCTTCATCGTAATGTCAACCACCCCGCTTAAACGACCCCCGTATTGTGCGGGCATTCCACCCTTTATCAGCGAAAGGTTTTTTACGGCATCGCCGTTGAAAACGGAG
>JALOMX010000194.1 GCA_025455245.1 Chitinophagaceae bacterium | reverse complement strand
AGGCCGCTTCTATCTGTGCTTCACGTGCCTGTGCTTCGGCCTTTTGCAGGTCGAGGAAGCGGGTATAGGTTTGCTGAAATACCTTTCCAAACCGTATCAATATTTTATTCTCTTCGTCTGTGTAAGAAAATGCATCAAAGTTCTCGATATAGAGGCCAATGGTATCCAGCAATACAGTGGATACAGCCAGCCCCTTGCATGCCAGGTAAAATTTCTTTGCTTCCTCCGGTACTGTAAATAATTCGAAAAGGGAGCTATAGAATTGATTCTTTGTTTCAAAATCCAGCAGGTCGGTGTGAAGGGTGATCCCTTTAGCTTTGGCTTCAAGAAAACTGTTCCAGGTCGGGGTGTCAAAATAGGGAAGAATTGCAAAGAACGGCTCAATGTTCGGGTCGGCAAGCCAGATGTGCATATCATCATGCTTATGGTAATCAATATAAAAACCGGCATGACCGACATTCATGTTGAGTTGAACAAATTGCTCAAGCACTACCCGTATCACTTCTTTCAACTCCTCACTTTTATGCATAGCCATGCTGCGGCTACGCACCCTTTCCAGTGCTGTTCTGCTTTTTGTAAATCAAGAAAGCGGGTGTAGGTTTGATCGAAAACTTTTCCGAATCGCTTAAGAATGGCATTATCCTTCTCGGAAAATTTTTCTCCAAAGTGGTTGATAATAAAAATGCTGCTATGCTCTGATACTACACAGGACCGGGTGTAGCCACCGGGCGCCGAAAGCGTGGCTTCTTTCTGTTTGGTATCTAACGCTGACCACGGCTTATGCTGAAATAAAAAAGTGAAAAATTCTATCTTCTCCTCCCGGGTAAATGCTTCTGTGAAAAATCCGGGACCACTTTTTATTCTGTTTAGAAGGTGGGTATAAAATGGTTTTTCAAAGCGTGGAATATGCACTCTATCTGAAGTATCTGCTGTACCACCTGAACCCCAGCATTGAAGTTCCCCGTCGATTTCATTATTGATGACAATAAAAGAACCTCCGGAAATGGAAATATTGAGGTTCAATAATTCCTGATGAACTGTATGGATTACACTTTGCAATTCAGCAGTTTTATGCATCGCCAAACTTTTGGAACGAACGCGTTCGAGTGAAGCTTCTATCTGTGCTTCCCTTGCCTGTGCTTCTGCTTTCTGTAAATCAAGAAAGCGGGTATAGGTTTGATTGAAAACAATAGAAAACCGTTCTACTATAGCTGCATGTGCATCCGACAAAGGAGAAAGACTGCTTGCAATCAGGCAACCAAAATCATCGGAAGAAATGGTTAGGTGGATGGCTTGCACCGCTGCCATATCCTCCTTGATAAAATCAGGCAATAGTGACAGTTCTGTTTCGGAGAAACCATAGGCATCCCAGTTTCTTTTTTCTTCCCCTGCCAAAAGATAATTCCATTTTTTTCGCTTCATTCGCCACCCATCAAGATATGCTTTGTGTGAAGGGTGGTCGTTATCGGGTACCAGAAATCCATTGTTTGAAAGCAATCCTTCTTTGCCTGTAAGATACCAGGTAATTGCATTTGTTTCAGGATGAACGATCAGTATCAGGCAACGATCCAATTGTGCGTCGAGTTTTACCAGTTCGGTAAACATGGAAAATACTACATCGCTTAAGTCTGATGAATCTTTCATGGCCATAGATCGGCTACGCACCCTTTCCAACGCCGCCTCTATCTCCAGCTCACGGTTTTTTTCCAACAGATCGGTCGTCTTTTCTGCCACAAGCCTTTCCAGCTCCTCCGCCTTTTGCTTCCAGGTTTCAATACCCCAGGTATCTTTTTCACTTTCTACATGCTCGGGCTTTGAACCATGCCAGTGAACCACCAACCATTTCTCCTGCCGGTATTCGAGCACTACGGAAAAACGCATATACATATCAAGCTGCTCTGCACCGGTATGTATGTGCAAAAACAATTCATCAGCAAAAACCGCCATGTTCTCATCTGCTGAAACATGGCGGTGAAATGGTTGAATATCCCATGTAAACTGTAAACCCTCCGATTGCCTGATTTGCCTGTACAGCAAGGCTTTCAACCCGGACAGGTTTCCTATTTTTTCATCGAGGGTTGTACCAAACCCTGTGATACCTTCATCCGAAATCTGATGGAGCAATTCAGGATGGTGTTCGCCAAGCCCGGCGCTCATAAACAGCCGATAGGTTTCCTCTAATAATTGCTCTTTTGCTTTTTCCATACATCAGCCTGTTGCATGTATTTTTTTATAATGTATCTGCGAACCAGATTGTGGGATCATCAACTACACTTTCAAATGGCTTATCCTGCAATTCTTTCCAGCTCAAGTTTCAATGAATCAAAGTCAATAGGCTTTACAAAAAAGCCTTTGGCCCCTGTACTGATAGCTCTTTCATAATTTTCGCTATCCCCGTAGGCCGATATCATACTTACCTGAATATCGGGAAATTCAGACTTCACCTTCTCAAGCAGTTCAAGCCCGGTCATGCCCGGCATATTGATATCCGAAAAAATATAAACCACTTCGGGCGGATGCTTGCTCCTTAAAAAATCAAGTGCATCCTGTCCGGAAAAAGCAAATTCAAAATGTATTTTCCCGGATTTAATTTCCTTTCTGAATTTTTGCCTGAACAGTAATTCTACATCCCGCTCATCATCAACAATTAAAATTTTCATGCCGATTGATTATGAAATTAAGAAATTTAATATGTTACAATGCCACCATAATACCAGCCTTTCAATAGGTCATCCAATACAATAAAGGAATCATTTTTTTCCACCCATACCACCAATGATCTTCCAGCCCTCAGGGGTTTTCTTCCAGGTATGTGTCAGTTTAAAAGTAGTTTCTTCCAACACCTCGCCTTTACCATTTTTCCAATAGGTAGTGGCATCGTACAAAACGATAACAATATCATCAAAAACATTCTCTTCTTTCCTTGTAAGCGTGTATTCGAAAACCCTTCCGTTATTTTTTGCGTACATATCCTTTATCCAATCGGTAATGTTCGCCTTTCCCCCGATGATGTTTGTACTCGGATATCCTTTAAAATTTTCATCCCACAAGGTGAGGTAGCTGTTGTAATCCCGGTTCTTTACATATACCCAGTAATCCTCTTCCAGCTTCCAAAGGGTATCCTTTACATTCTGAACCCTTGGCTCACCAACGTATCCCGTATTTACTTCAATCCAATATCCGTCAGGGTCCTGAAAATAAATCTGCTTGACCCCATCGGCCCGGGTATTAACCGTATTGGGGATGCCGGCCCAGTCGCTGTACTGAATATTTTGGTTCTTCAGGTAGTTTGTTAATTCGTAAATATTATCGATACTGACCGCAAGGTGCAATGCCTTATTTACTTTCACCGGCTCATTTACATTGGAAATCAGGTGCAGTTCCCTTTCACCTCCCAATGATAACCAACGAATATTTGGATTCCCCGAACGATTGGTAATTTCTTTCAGGTTCAAAACTTTTGTATAAAAGTCAACGGAGGCCTGCAGGTTCTTTACGGGGAAGGCCATGTGGTTGAATACGCATACAAAAGGCTCTTTTGTCTGTGCCGTTGATGCAAATGTGCATAGGAGCAGTGCGGATAAAAAAAGGGTGCTTTTCAAAACAATATTGGTTTTTCAATTTATAATTAGAGGATGTTCATGATGAATCAAATAAGTTCATCAATTAGTTTCCTCAATGAATTGCCGGGTTTTAAGCTCCCTGCATTCCGCTCTAAATGTAGGGATTAATTCATAATATGTCAATAGAGGTTATGGATTCACATTATTCTTTTTGATAAAATCAATAAGCCCCTTCATATAAACTTCCTGATCATCATACATGCTCATGTGGCTGCCGTTCGGACAAAGCAGAAAGGTTCCCATTTGAACCTGCTCCGACATCCATTTCATATGTTCGGGATCCATGGTATCGTAAGTGCCGCCAATGACAAGGGTGGGCAGTTTCAATTCCCTGAGCCTGTCCTTTACGCTCCAGTTAATCAATCTTCCCGCTACCCCGAATTCACTCGGCCCCTGCATGGTTACATACAAAGACTGATTCAATCTGCCCATAGCCCTGTTAAACGGATCGGGCCATTGGCCGGCAGGCATGCGCAACACATGTTTTTCATAAAAATTGGGTACCAAAAGCTCCATATATTTTGGGTTGGCATAATCGCCTTTAGCTTCAATCTGCCTGATCTCAGCCACCACAGCGCTGTCCATACCTTTTGCCAGTACCTCTTGCGCATACTTTCCATAGGCAGGTACATCGCTCATCATGTTACTGATGATAAGCCCTTTGATACTATCCTGATATTTAAGGGCATACTGCATACCAAGCAACCCTCCCCATGAGTGGCCAAGCAGGTAACAATTATCCTTGTTCAAACCGAGGGCTTTGCGCACCTGTTCCACCTCTTCCACATACCGGTCAAGGTCCCAGAATGCAGTATCATCCGGATTGTCCGAAAAGCCGGTCCCCAATTGATCATAGTAAATCAATTCAATGCCTTCGGCCGGCAAAAAACTTTCCATACATTCAAAATATTCATGGCTTGTGCCGGGGCCACCGCTCAGCAGCAGCAGTTTCATGGAAGGGCTGTTGCCAAGGCTTTTGGTCCATACATTAAACTTCTTGCCCATCGTTTCTATGGGAATAATCCGGACGCCACCGGTTTTCACACCCACTGTTTCATCTTTAAAATAATTTTTTAACGTATCGCCGGCAGGCTCTGATGTACAACCCATCAATGCTACTGTGAAAATTGAAAACAGGATCCTTTTCATATTTGATTTTATTTAAATGGAAAAACAGGTTAGTTTTTTGCAGGAGCTTTTAGCTCATTTTCCAATTGATATTTCTTTATCAGGAAATGCATTAAGGCGGCAGCAGACTTTTTCTGATTCCGCACATTGCTGTTGGTACTGAGAATACGCGCATACAGGTAGTGAATGGTACCACTTAATCTGCGGATCGCCTTTGAATCCTTAGACATATTAGGTTGTTCGATTTCAGGGAGGCTGAACATATTTCGATGGGTACTTGCATCGGAAGTGTCGGAGGAGCGGAGCCCTGCAGTATGGTACATCTTATGAAATACCGCAGGATCAAAGACTTCAGAAACATCCCGGATGTATTGAAGCAGCAGGTTGAAAATGTATTGTTGTTGAGACTGAAGGGTTGGAATATCGGAATAATAGGTTGTGATATTGTCGGCTACATCATGGGCTTCAAGCAGGCGCAGGTTGCCCGAAGACTTCATAGCAGCATAAGTACGATCAAATATTTCATAAGGGTTGATGATATGAGTGACCCTTCGTGCCATCAGGTACAAATGAGGGGCATGTTGCTGCGGCTGAGGATTATTCAGCATCAGCATCATGGAATCAAGCAAAATCATGGCCTGCTGACCATCAGATATCAATTTGCTGAAATTCATGGTATCGACATACAGGTCTTTTACCATGGAAATGATATAACGCTTTTCGCGTTCGCGTTCAATCTTATGTTCCAGCTGATAATGCGCCCAGAAGCCTAAAAAAACTGCCAGAAACAACATCAAAAATTCCCAGAAATAATGGTGCCATTTTCGCTTTTCATTTCTGCGCGAAACATGATGATGAATTTCCATATATTCTTTGTTTATCTTATAATCCTTCGCCCGCAGCCGGTGGCGGAATCC
>JALOMX010000193.1 GCA_025455245.1 Chitinophagaceae bacterium | reverse complement strand
CACCGTCGCAAGGCGTGGTGTCCACCGGCACGACGATGCTCAACTACGGAATCCTGCTGGGCATCGTGGCGGCGCTCGAAATCCCCGTGGAGCTTGTGGCAGGCCGCAGTTGGAAGGCTGCCATGATGAACAAAACCCTGATGAAAGTGGCCGGTGCCAAAACCAAAAACTGGGTGGTAAACAAAGTCTTCAGCGCATGGACAAGCGGACATGCACCGCTACAGTTTGCAGAAAAGAATTTTGCCGAATTGTGGAAGGAGGATATGGAAAGGCCTTCGTAACCGGTTGTACAAAACCATCAATATCATTCAGCTATCAGCTTTTATGGAATGGTATGCATTGCGGCATATAGGGAAAAAAATCCGGGGAAAGGGGAAAGTTGCAATTTTTGGCTGTGGAAATAACCCAATCATTTTTTTTGGAGTAGATGATATTGTAAGGGCAATTGGTTTGATGTTGCAAACCATTGATCATAACAATTCGCTTGTTCATCTTGCAGGGCCTGAAAACCTTAGCAGGAACAAAGTAGCCGACATATTTGGGCCGGCGCTCGGTATGGAGCCAAAAGTGCAGCGCATGCCTGTAAGCCTTTTGAAAATATTGCGACTTGTCATCAACCTGTTTCATTCGGGTATAGCAGGCACAATGCACCTTGCCTTGGTTACAGAAAATACCCATGAATCATTGCCGCCCACAAATTTCATGGCTCAATTTGGATTGAAACCAGCCTATATGGAAGACTTCATAAAAGACTTCGTAGCGAAAAAAACTGCTTAGGCTTGATTGGATTGTCTCCTCCTTTTCATGAATGAATATATAGCGAAGATGACAATCAGGAGGATGAGCAGTGGCACGCCCCAAATGGCAAGCAGCATCAATAACGAAGTAAAAAATCCGCCTCCAAATGATTGTACTATATAAGGGTCTTTGAATGTGTGCGACTGTAATCGGTCGTTATCGACGGTAAGCATGGAAAACTGATGCACAGCGTTAAATAGTTTTTCCTTTTGTTGAATAACGGAAGCGAAGTCCAGGTTTTTTTGCCTTTCGCCATATGCCAGAATGATATTGTCATCGGGTCCCGGAGTCAGGTTATTGAACCTGGTTAACATCATATTTCCAAATGTAGAAAATACATTTCCGGGCGCCATTCCCCTGATATCATCGAGGTCAAGGCCATCCAACAGCCTGATCCTGATTTCACCCTGTATAATAGGTTGCTTCCACGTGGCGCCGGTTTCAAGTACATAAATAAATCCATTGGTTTTGTCTTTGTTGTATCCCTTTGAAATGGTGGCCTGATTGGTATTTACGATAAAGTACACTTCAATATAGGTAGTGTCTTTAGCTTCAAAACGGTTGTTCCATACATACCAGTTATTTTGATCATGTTCATTCGTTGGATGGGTTACAGGTTCCGAAATGATTGCCTGTTGTACCCGGTTGCTGAAGGCATGGAGGCTGTACAAAGCATCAAAAAAAATGGATGTTTCATAGCGGCTGTTATCGTTCAGGCTATACGAGGCATTCAACGGATAGCCAACCCGGATAGAAAAGGAACTGTCTGCATGATTGTACATCCAATATTCGCCTTTTACCACCGCGTATCCCTTGTAAATGTCAATGGATACTTTTTCCCTGACCATCTGAATGTGCCGGTATTTTGCACTGTCATCAGGATACAAAAGCGAAAAGGTACCCGTACCACCGGCCGACCTGAAACCCGGCGCTGCTGCGTTAGCTAAAAGAAGGACGGGCGCAAGCAACCAAACACATATTAAATAGAAAATTTTCATGACATCTCATTTTATTGTACAGCCGATGGATCCTGTTTTTTTCTCCAATGATATTTTATAGTAATATAAGATATTGTGAGAAACGGAATGACCGATGCCATAATTTTCAGGTTTAGCGACATACACCCCACTGCAAAAATCAACAGCAATAAAAGGGAGATGCAGCCAATACCCGCATAGGTAACGATTTTTCCCGGCTGTTTTTGAAACAAACTAAACAGCAATAAGACCTGCCCAAGCACCGGTAAGACTGTAAATGGATGCAATACGGAAAGCGGTTCATGGGGCATTTTGGAGAATAATTCAAGTTCTGCCTGAAATAAAAACGCTTTCTTGCCTTTTCCCCATTCTAGGTATCCCATTAATGAGGAAAGAATGAGTAATATATTTAAAAGCCTTGCTTTCATTAAAAAAACAGATGAGCAGTCAATTCAAAATTACATAAGGAAGTTTCACCCTCTGATACCATTTATAAAAGGCATATCCATAGGTTTCAGGAAAAAGGGTTGGTTTTCTCCTCAACCATTGGCTGAATGGAAAATACCAACCCTTTTTTATTGAAACAGACTGATTTTTTCTGAAGTGTGGTCTGTTTACCAAATGTTACAACCCGGATAATCTATTCTTCATTGGGGCTTAAAAACTTGTACACAATACCGGCAAGGGCAGCACCTACAATGGGGGCAACCCAGAAAAGCCATAGCTGACCGAGGTAAGCCCCACCGGCAAAAATTGCCTGACTTGTGCTGCGGGCAGGGTTTACCGATGTATTGGTCACCGGAATGCTGATAAGGTGGATGAGTACCAATGCAAGCCCTATGGCCAAACCGGCAAATCCGGAAGGGGCCTTACCATGGGTGGATCCAAGAATCACTATCAGAAAAAAGAAAGTCATGACCACTTCGGTTACAAGTGCGGCAGTCATATTGTATTTGCCGGGAGATAAATCGCCATAACCATTGGAAGCAAAACCTGCTGATGCATCAAAGTTTCCGGTACCGGATGCGATGAGGTAGAGTATGCCTGCACCGAACAGGCCACCTAATACCTGTGCCACAATGTACCCCGGTAGTTCCTTGCTGTCAAAGCGGCCTCCCATCCATAGACCGATGGAAACGGCAGGGTTGAGGTGACAACCCGAGATGTGGCCAATGGCATAGGCCATGGTAACCACCGTAAGGCCAAAGGCAAAGCTTACACCGAGAAATCCAAGACCAAGACTGTTTTCGGCTCCGGACCCGGGGAAATTTGCAGCGAGCACAGCGCTGCCGCAACCTCCAAGAACAAGCCAACCTGTACCTAAGAATTCTGCAATCAGTTTTTTCATGTTTGTAATTGTTTTTGGTGAAAAATCTTAATTGGCATAAAACTAATAGATTAACAGGTTTTTTAATAATCAATGAAGAAATGAATTGTATCAAATTGTTGAATTCGAAGATTTCAGAAACAAACTGGCAGGCTTTATGGATAAACACCCTGAAAAAAAGCTCCTGAAAAAGAAATCAATTCCGGGTAATTGACATTCCCGATTCAATAAATGCTCTCCTGAGTCGTGCATCCAAGGATTTTGGATATGCCCCGGTTACGATCAAAAGAACCCCATTTAATTCCGAAGCCACCATAATTGAAATATAGTTTTCATATTTATTACTATCAGGACTGAATTCCTCCGAGACTATGAACCAATAGATTTTCTCATTTTTAAAAACAAGGGAGGAGTCTATTATTTGTCTTTCAGGAGAAGGTTTCTCATTGGCTGATTCCTTTCTGAATTCCGGCAGGGTTCCGGGAAGTGATATGTATTTTATTTGAGCCTTTATGGCTGAGGAAAAGTATCCGTTACCAACTTTTGAGGGTACAAATTCTTCTGAGGGCTTATCAAAAATATATGTGGCCAATAGCCAGTCCTGAATTGCCGGCAAGGTAGAATCAACTGCTTTGTTATGGGGATTTTGAGACAGACCTGCTGTGAAAAACAGGAAAAAATTAGCCCATGTAAAAAGAAGGGATAAAGCAAAAAATCTCATGCATCATAAAATTACAGGTTTTTTCCGGGCGTTTTGAAAGATTGGTTCTGCAATCATTTTTTCATATGGGTTTTACAACCTCATTTTTATCAGGTTGGGGCAGGTTAATTTATAAAAAAAGCACCCAAGTATTTGAGTGCTTTTTCTGCATTTTTGATTCGCCGTATTAAGCTTCAGATATTGCGTTGGGTTTTACAAGTTCTTTTTCTATAACTTCTTTCAGTACATTTTTTGGTAAAGCACCGGCCTGCATCATGGGTTTACCTTCAATGGGTACAAACAATAAGCTTGGTATGCTTTGAATTCCAAAAACAGCACTCAGTTCCTGTTCTGCATCGGTGTCCACCTTATATATGTCAAGTTGGTCTTTGTACTCCTCGCTGAGTTGTTCCAAAATGGGTGCAACAAACTTACAGGGGCCGCACCAATCGGCATAAAAATCTATGATTGCCGGGCGTTCGCCTTTAAAACTCCATTCTGTTGCCCCTTCGTAATTGAATACTTTATCTTTAAAATCCTGAGTTGTTAATTTTATGGTTGCCATTTGCTTTAAAATTGATTTCAGGTGCAAAATTAAAGTCACCTACCAACAGGCAGGGTGCTTTTTGTCACCATAAAAAAACGGATGGCTGAAAACCGGAACGGCCGGATATTTACAGGAGTTGATACCTACCGGGGAAAACTATGTTTAGAACTGTTTATTCAAATGGTGGTATTCAATTTTTTCCATATATGGAAAGTAAGGTAATGTTTCGATCAGTTCTTTGGTTGCCAATTCGTCTGAATTTTGAAAAATGAGGACGGCGTCTTTTTTCGAAACGGAAATGAAGAAACTCTCCAGTTTATTTTCTTCTTTCCATTGGTTCACAAATTCCATTTCTTTTTTGGGAAGTTCGGGCGTGCTCTTAATGGTTTCTATCCCGCTGTCAGAAAGGGTGATGAATACAAGTATCCTGTTCATGAAAACTTTTTTAAGTTGTTGAATTGTATTTACGAATGATGAAACCTATGGTCGGCGATTGCCGGTAATCATTCTGATGGACGATATTACAAAAGCCGCAGGTAACTTATTCTCTTAAATGTATTTTTATTGGATTTAACGGTAAAAGCCGGGTGCTTTGGATGGGGTGCTGATTTGCAGGTGATAACACTTGCAACGGCGAAAAATAGATTCAAACGCGAAAAGGGGAAAGTCGAAGATGTGCTGCATAAAGGCCATGCCTGACCTGATTGTGTGCCGGCATTTTGCTAATCGGCCTGGTCTACATTTATTACCATTCTTCTGTAAGCAGTC
>JALOMX010000192.1 GCA_025455245.1 Chitinophagaceae bacterium | reverse complement strand
GCGGGATAACCAACCCCGGGCAATATGGCAAGCTTTCCCTGATCGTACAGGCTTTTAAGACCGGTAAGCGAGGGGTGCAGACCGCAAAGCCTGTTTTCGGGAAGGGTACTGTCCAAAGGAATAAAAGCCCCGGTGCCGGTATTGGCTATGCGCAGTGATGGCCTGATGGTGGCATAGGTATCGTATTGGCTCACCGGAATGATGGTGTTCAATCCGTCGTTGGCGCCACCAAGCCTTACGATAACCACCACCCTGTCCGAAATGTCCATGCAATCCGAAGGAAGGTCAACCCCTTCCATCCACCGGCTGGCACGGGCAGCAATACCATTCACGAAAAACGGGGCCGTAAGACCTAATTTTCCGCTCAATTTTAAAAATGCTGCTCTGTTCATCTTGCCGGTATTTGCATGGTTAACAGGTTTGGTATTCGGGGCATCTTACCAATGCTGCGAACAGCCTGTTCAGCGCCACCTGAACGGTTGTTTTATTATTGGTAGCCAGGTAATTGTTCCAGTCGTTGCGCCAGTTGATGGTGCTGAGGCCACCCAACAGTGCATCCATAAAGTAAGTATGACGGCCACCCTGCGGCTTTGCCGGAAACAACAGTTCATAACACTCATTTACCAGGGTTGCCGCATTGGACGGATCGGTAAAATGCCCGCTTTGGTGTACGAAGAGAACGGTATCAAACTTAAATAAGAAGCCTGAATAACGGAATCCTGCTATCAGCGGTATGATAAAATCGTTGTAACGCGAAGCAAGGCTTACCGGGGTTATCCACGTGCGGTCATACTGCGGATGCTTGCTGTGTGCCGGGTATCCTGAAACATCAAAAGGACGCCACATGGGCAAATCGAGCCGGAGCAGCCTGCTCATGATGGCATTGTTGTAAAACTGATAGCTGGTATTGTTTTGTGCAACATAATCGGGCAGGGTTATCCTGAACGTATTCAAAAGACCCAGCACATACTCCAAAGGGTCTTTCACTTTGGCACCCCAAAGCGTATCGCCTTTTTCCGCATCATCTTCATCATAAAAATGTACACTGACCAGTAATTGCGTAACAACAGCCTGCAGGTTGTACCCGGTTTGCATCAGGGTATTGGCCATGGGGCCAATAATGTCGGCCTCTATTTCATCGGTAATATTCCTGTTTACAAAAAACCGGTAAATGCGCCTTGAAAAAGATTTTGCGGTAGCCTGTTGCTCAAAAACCATATCCACCAATTCCTGCAGTTCCTGCGCCATTCCCTGTGTGGTATTCCGGCCTGTAATGGTTCGGTTGCCAAAAGCAGCACTGAAGGTCTTATTGTTTTTGTCATGCTTATTCAGGGTAAGCGTGCCTTGTGGAATTTGCGTAACCGGGTCCACATTATTCAGCCTTGTTTCGGCCGTGCCCTGATTACCATCAATTCCTGTCAATACCCGCGCTGCCTGCTGAACATCCTGTTCGGTATATGTGGTATAGTTGCCCGGACCTGCCTGCGGCCCTTTTTGAATGGTAAATAATTCGAGAAACTCTCGCGCATAATTCTCGTTGGGGCTTACCAGGGTATTCTCACGATTGTCGAGGTAAAAAAGCATGTTTATGTTCCGCGTCATTCGTACGGCCAGCTCTTTCAAACTTCCTTTGGCATGCCATTTCAATAGTTCATGGTGATCGAATACCGTAAAAATGGCCGTGGTTTCATCGGCCACAAAAATGGTATGCAGAAAATAAGCGAGCTTATGCTGCATGCTTTCATCTGTAAGGGCGCAATGCAGCCACCAATGCCTCAGCCAGTTTTTGTTGGTGTGTATGGTTGGCTGAAAAACCGGAGAAGGATTGGCTTTTGTAGGAATGTATTCCTGACCGCTGTAACGGGGAGCAGGGAATTGGGAAGGATTAAACTGAAACAGAAGGACCAGGGCTTCTGCTGCCGTTTTGCCGGCAAATGTTTTTATCCTTTCCGAAGATGCATTGTATGTTGCCCTGCGCAGCAAATGAGCTGCGTTGGCAAAACCGATAGGCCCGTTTCGAGGTGCAATAGAAGCCATGAAAAGTATTGGAAATGAAATTAGTGTCTTTTCCCGTGCAATTACATTTTCGTTTCTAAAAAAGGTTAGAGCCTTTTTATATAGAACAGGTTTAATGCGTTGTAAATTTTATTTTGAATATCCCTGAATGGTTTTTGTGCTTTCAGGGTATGAAACAGGAGTGTGAAAGTCAAGTATGTACCTTTGTTCCGATGTCAGATCGGCCAACGTATTCATTTCCAAAAGCTGAAAAGCTCAAAAGCCGCAAACAGATTGACCTTGTTTTCAGGGAAGGGAAGTCGTTTTTTGCAGCGCCGGTGAAATGTTATTACAGGTTTGAGGTTTCGGATTTTAGGGTTGGCGAGTTGGGGAGTGAAGTGAAATGTGAAACGGCAAACATAAAAGGTGAATTGCCCGCTTATCCCCAAACGCAGAAAGCGGAACCCGAAACTTCAAACCTTGAACCTCAAACCTCAAACTTCAAACCCGAAACCATAAACCATAAACAACAAACACCAAACATCAAAGCGGGCTTCTCTGTTTCCAAAAAGCAATTTAAAAAAGCCGTTGACCGCAACCGGGTGAAACGACTGCTGCGCGAGGCTTACCGGCTGCATAAGCAAAAGCTGATGGCAAAGGCCGGAGAAAAAAATATTTCGCTGGAAGTTTTCTTTGTGTTCACCGACCGAACGCTTCCAACCTTTTCCCTTGTAGAAGAAAAAATGAAGTACTGCCTGCGAAGGCTTGGAAAAATGGTGGAGGGCGGGTCATGAAAGAGTGTTGTAAAGATAGCTTTGAAACCGATCTTACCAAACCGGTAAAGCCTGCCATATGGAAAACCATTCTTGCCTTTCCCTTTATAGCACTCATCAAAATCTATCAATGGATCATCAGCCCCATACTCGGGCCCAAGTGCCGGTTTACACCCACCTGCAGTCAGTATGCGCTCGAAGCGTTTAAAAAGTATGGACCTTTTAAAGGCTTCTGGCTGGCGCTGAAAAGGATTTCGCGCTGCCATCCCTGGGGCGGGCATGGGTATGATCCTGTTCCGTAAAGGAGGGTACCCGAATAATCCGCGGCTTACCGTTTAAATCAGTTACTTACCGGTCCCCAAATAACCTTTTCATCTCACGGTATAAGTTGGCGGCGCTCCATGGATGCACTACCATCAGCCGGCGATGGGTAAGCATGGGGTAATTTTTGTTACCCGCAGTACTTAGTATAAAAGCCATATGAATGCCCCTTTGTTTTAATGCGAGGATGACGTTTTCATTCCAGGCACCAAAAGGATAGGCAAAGTCTACAACAGGCTTTCCGGTAATATTGCTTAGGGTTTTCAACGGGGCGTCGAGTTGTTTTGCCCACTGGTCGGCGGGCAGCTTGCGTAAATCGGGGTGGTCCCAGGTATGGCAGCCAATCGTATGCCCTTCGGTATGCAATTGCTTTAATTGGGCCGCACTCATATAGCCCGGCTTTCCAATGGCTACGGTCATCACAAAAAACACGGCTTTGTATCCATACTTATTCAGCACAGGCAACGCATGGGTAAATTGCGACAGGGTATTGTCATCAAAAGTTATAACAACCGGACGATGCGGCAATGGGGTTCCGTTGGTATAGTGTTCATACAGTTGTGCAGGCAATATCGTTTGATAGCCGCTGTCGTGAAGCATGCGCATGTGCGCTGCAAAAAGTTCGGGGGTAACGGTATAAGCCCGTGCTTCTTTGCCATCGGAAGCTTTATGAGGCCTTACCTGATGGTAGCATAAAACAGGTATCTCACGGATCATCTGCACCTTTTGAGCAAGTATAGAATGAGCAATCATCCATCCAACAACTGCAAACAGAAAATGAATGTATCCGTATCGTTTTGAGCTGTAATGCACAGGTTGTTATTGATACTGTATATAAATGGGTATCGGCTTAAGTTTTAGCACCTCTTTCGGCGTATAAAGAGGAGCCGAATCCTGTTTATAGAAAATCTTAAACCCCGTAAACTGCACCGGTTCGCGGTACAGGAATGCATTGTACGAAGAAAGCTTGAGGGCTTTGCTGCCAAATCCATCCATATCCATTACAATCTGCACCTGAGGTACCCGAACTATGTTTTTGTAGTTGGTTACCATGCCCCGGGTAAAGCGGTGCACCACAAGCACTTTAGGTGGAAGTTTATATGCTGTAACAAGGGCAGCAAGGTACCGTACCACTTCGTTGATGTCTGAGGCATCCACTGTTCCAATTGCCGTGCAGGGAACTTCGCCTCCCTTCATGCTGTATTCAGGGTCAAGGCCAAGATGTACATCAGGATGCAAAAGCCACCGTTCAAGCTGTCTTGCTTCAGCAATCATGGTGCTATGCCCCGGCTGAATATCGAGGAACATAACGGCCCCGGCTTTGCGCGACATGTTGTGCACTTTGGTAATTTCACTATCAGGCATACGAAGCCTGTATTTACCATCTTTACCGCCACTCCCCTGAGCGGTTACGGCTATATAATGAAGGGCGGGCAATACAGGCCTTGTTGTATCGGCTGCCTGCCATTCCTTACAAACAATCTGAAGCTTTTCCAGCAACTCTTTTTCTGGCAGCTGGCCCAAAATACCCATATTATGGCTGTAAAGATTACCGTAAAATGCAACAATACGGTGCGAGGGCAATAATGCACCCGCTAAAGGCACAGGTGCTTTTACGGGCCACCTTCCGGTAGCATCGCCATTGGCAAGCGCCTGTATAGCCCGGCAGTATGCAATCGAATCAACCTTGAGGGACTGACCATGTGCAATAAAACATAATGCAAAAAAAAGAACCTCTGAAAAGAACATCCGCCATATGGCAGACCAATTAATCAAGGCTGCGGTCCTTTTCATGTCATTAATCCATCCGGAGCTTAACAAATCTACCTTCCGAAGCCTCCTTAAAGTTACGTAACTATTGCCATGATTTTGATGATTTGTACACGAAATCATCAGTTTATGGAATGAACATCATTTTAAGTTTGGTTCCCCTTTTTTCAAAAAACGCTTTTGCATCAGTATCCTTTTTTTGAAAAAATGGAGGAAAAGAAAATAGGGACAAACCGATCATAACCGGCTCATACTTTT
>JALOMX010000191.1 GCA_025455245.1 Chitinophagaceae bacterium | reverse complement strand
CCACCGTTGTATTCCTGCTGACAGGCCTTCCATTCTCGTCAAAAACCGTGGCAAAAAAACGCGCCTGTAACATGCCCATGCCCCGGTAGGTTTCCGGAATGGTAAACGATTCGGTTGACTTGCCCGAAGGATCGGTGGTACCCTGCCTGACGATATTATCAAAAAATCGTTGTCCGTTGCTTATCGTAAAATCATATTGGCCAAATTGCTGAGGCCTGAATATCTTTTCCCTGATCTCAACCTCCGCTTCGTAATTACGCCCGGCAGCCGGAGGTCCGCTTCGTAATTACGCCCGGCAGCCGGAGGACCAAAATAATTTACAGCATCAAGGTTCAATAATGCATTTTGTCCAGGCTTTAAAATTTCCTTGTCTATCCTTGCTGTTAGTTTTATCCTATCCGGAACAAACTCCTCTACCTTTACATTATGGGTACGGATCAAAACATCATTGCCATTGTAAAGCTCAAGGATATAAGTACCGGTTATAGCAGTAACAGGGATTGGTATTGCAGATTCGGTTACGCCTTCTGCATCGAGGGTTTTCCTTTGCTGCGTCAATTCCTTTCCGTTAGGCATCAACAATTTAAGCTTTACCGGTAAAGCGCCGGGTGATTTTCTGTTCAGGTCCCTAACTATTACGGCGAAATGAATGGTTTCGCCGGGACGGTACAGGTCGCGCTCCGGAGCAATAAATGCATCAAGTCCTGTACTGTTGATCTTTTTTCCACCTACATTATATTTACTCGTATTGACTTTGGTATTGCTGAAAGGAAGAAAATTAAAGTCGTCTCCAAGCCTTGCAACCACCATTGCAGGTTTAAATCCGCTAAATGCTTCATTGGAACCAAGGGTTATTTCTGCCACCCCATCGCTGTTGGTACTGCCATTGCCAATCAACTGATTATTGGATGCATATACCTGAATACCAACCCCGCTTAAGGAATTTGCCGATTGAATACTGTTGGCAAAAACCAACATTTTCCCTGCGCCCGATTTGGCAATTAAACCAATATCACTTAAAGAAATAAACCGGCTGCTGCGAATCCAATAATCCTGAGTACTTCTTACCGATATATGGTAAACACCTTTAAATCCAGGCAACTTGTCATCCGGATTAAAATGAAGTAATCTTCCGGCACCATATTTGGGCAAAGTCCTTGTTTCAATTTCCTGTTCATACAGTACATCCCCGGCATTAAATTCTCCCCCATAATCTTCATAGTACTCATCATCGTAGGTTTCTTTTGGATAGTATCCGTAATATTCAGACATGAGCAGGTTGTTCTCATATACCTTACTTACGGTAATTTTAATTTTTGGAACATTGGTTATTCTGAGTTCAATATTTTTTTGTCCACCCGAACTTAAATAAACGGCTTTATTGTTTGCAAAACTTAAGGAAGGTTCCAATTCACCAAATGTAACCGCGGTTTCGTACTCCTCTTTCAGAATACCGCCAAGTTGTCCTTTTAAGCCTTTTTTCAGCTTTATTGAATAGCTGTTTTCAACACTAAAGGCCTGACTTGTAATCAGCAGTCCGTTATCCGATGGTTCTACGGAATACTTTAAAGCGGGTTCGATTGCTATAAACTGCGCCAATTCATTCCCCGTTATCAATTGATTCGTCCTGACGTAAATTGAACCTGATGTTCCGTCATGTTCGGTGGTTACTTCGTTAATCAACAAAACAAACGGGGACGATAATTCATCGGTAAAAGTTTTATTCTCCGGAAGTCCGTTTTTACCTCCATCCGGTACAAGTCCTTTGGATAAATTCAATGATATTGCATAATCCCTGTCTTCTGCCATTACCCCCGAAATCTTTCCTTTGATAACCGGCGAAGAGCTAAGCGTTTCCAATTCAAAATCCACTTGCTTTTCGTCTACCATTATCTTTAATCCCTTCTCAATTTCTGCCGGCAATACGGGATAGTTAAAATGCAATTCAAATACAGGAACGGGAACGTTTTTCCCGGACTCATCTTTTACCCATCCGAACAGTTGTCGTTCAAGCAATAAATCAGGTGTTTTGAAGGTTACCTCATCGGCATTTGCTATGGCATCAAAATCGGTGCCCTTCAGTAAACGGGATTTATTAAACGTTGCCGTATAGCCGGTAGCGGGCATTAAAGGGCCTGCAGGGGAAAACACAAGCTGATCCCTTGCCTCCCAACGGAAACGTCCTTTTATGGCCGGTGAAAAACTGATATACTCAGTACTGTCCCACTTATTCAGCATGCTGTCGGTAGCAAGTTCGCTGCTGAACCGGAAAATGAAATTTCCAAGTACAGGCACTTCATCCCTTGCATTGGTAAAGGCAAGTTTAACCTGGTTTCGGTTGCAGGAAACAATAAAAACAGAACAGCAAAGAACAAATAGGAACAAGCGTTTCATGTTTGATTGATTTATGAGGTATAATGTGGGTTGTATACAATTTGATTTGATAAACCTTTTCTTTGGTGCAATTGCCAAAACACTGAATACCTTAATTGCCGTTTGGTGGCAAGATTTAGGCAGGGACACCGGCATTTCAGCAATTTAAAAAACATGCCTCCAAATTATTCATTTTATGCATTTGATAACGATATGTATTCAACTTTCTTTTGCACCTTAATACTAATTTAGCATAATGGCAGGTTATGGCTTAAGATCATTTTTGGGAAAAATTCCACAGAATTATAAACGACTGCTGTTTGTAAGTATTTCTTTAACAAGCCTTTGGTTTTTACTCAATATCCTTTTTCCTTTTAAACCTTCGCCTGAATACTCCCGGTTGGTTTTTGACCGAAAGGGCAACCTTCTTTATACAAATCTCACAAGGGATGAAAAATGGAGGTTATACCTGCAGCAAAAAGAAATAACGCCTTTCATGGAAAAGGCGATCCTTGCCAAGGAGGACAGGTGGTTTTTCTACCATCCGGGAATTAATCCGGTTGCAGTAGTCAGGGCAGGATTTCGCAATTTATTTACCGGACGCCGTACATCAGGTGCAAGCACTATTACTATGCAGCTTGCAAGGCTTATACATCCGCGCAAGCGTACCCTACCAAGTAAAATCATTGAGATATTCCGTGCTACTCAGTTAGAATGGAATTTCAGCAAAAAGGAAATATTGCGGATGTATTTAAACCTCGCACCGTATGGAGGAAACATTGAGGGGCTTTCATCTGCAGCTTATTTTTACCTGCAAAAATCACCTGATCATTTATCGCTTGCAGAGATTACTGCATTGAGCGTAATACCAAACAGACCAAACAGCCTTACGCCCGGAAAGCACAATGAAAAAATAATATCAGAAAGAAACCGATGGTTGCAATGGATGGCTTTGAAGGGTTTTTTCTCAGACAAAGAAATTGAGGATGCACTGAGCGAACCATTTGATGCCCGACGTCAAGCACCGCCACGTTTGGCCCCCCATGTATCGGCAATGATGGGTGCAACCGGTCAACCTATTGTAAAAACAACCCTTTCACTCAACCTTCAGCAAATGACCGAAAAGATCACCGGAGATTATGTAAGGGGTTTGAAACTGATGGGAATCAGAAATGCGGCGGTGGTGGTGGCAGATACAAAAACAAGGGAAATACTTGCTTATGCAGGTTCTGCAAATTTTTTTGATACCACCGATGCCGGACAGGTAAATGGCGCAAAAGCATGGCGGCAGCCGGGAAGCACGTTAAAACCTTTGGTGTACGGTCTTGCAATGGATGCAGGATTGGTAACTCCCAAAAAAGTAATTGCTGATGTACCTGTAAATTATCAGGGGTACACACCTGAAAACTATGATCTTACATTCAACGGGCAGGTTACCATGGAATATGCACTGATGCATTCGCTGAATATTCCGGCCGTAAATACACTAAGGGAAGTTGGTGTAGAAAAATTTATTAAAACCCTTGTACAAAGCGGATTTCAGCAGATAAAACGAGATCAGGGAAAATTGGGGCTGAGTATGATATTGGGTGGATGCGGCACGAGCCTTGAGGAGCTTACCGGCCTGTATTGCATGCTTGCAAATAATGGAAATTATAAACCGCTAAAATTTTTATTGAATGAAAAAGATGGCTTTTCAACCCGGATTTTAAGTGAAGAAGCGTCTTTTATGCTGCATGAAACCCTTAGTAAAATTGATCGTCCTGATTTGCCTTTAAATTGGGGTGTTACGGAAAGTCTGCCTCGAATAGCATGGAAGACAGGCACAAGTTATGGCCGGAGGGATGCATGGAGCATAGGCTATAATAAATCTTTTACCATTGGGGTTTGGGTTGGCAACTTTTCGGGAAGTTCCAACCCCGGATTGAGTGGTTCAACTATTGCCACCCCGCTCCTGTTCCGCCTCTTCAATGCCATCGACCGTACAAGCCATAACGATTGGTACGAGCCGCCTCCGACTTTGGAGCAAAGAATAGTATGTGCCGAAACCGGATTGCCTGCCAATGAACACTGTGACCAACGTATTTTGGATTATTTCATCCCCCTTGTTTCCCCCGCAACCCTTTGCCAAAACCGGCAGGAGATCATGATCAGTGCTGACGGGAAAATAAGTTATTGTGCCGCCTGTGCTCCCGAAGGTGGATATATCAAAAAATGGTTTACCGTTTTGCCAGCGGAAATACAGGCATTTAAAACCAGGGTTCAGCAAAAACATGAAATAATTCCTCCGCATAATGAGGCCTGTACCATTGTTTGGGCAGAAAAAGGACCTGTGATACAATCTCCCAAACATAATACAGAGTATTATATCAGTAAAGATCATCTGGAGCCGATATTACTCGAGTGTCTGCCTGATGCCGATGTAATGATGGTGCATTGGTATATTAATAACAAACATTACAAAACCTCACCTGCAAGGGAAAAAGTTTTTTTTATGCCCAAAGAAGGTCCGGTAAAAATTTCCTGCACCGATGATAAAGGAAGAAACAGGGATATACGAATTGAAGTAAAAACAGTGAACCTTTGATTTCAGGGCATTACGAAACCATTAAATCGTCAGAAAATTAAAATGTTTCTATTATGCAATCCATTAATTTAGAGGCTTGTTAAATATCATTATTCTAATATGTCCCAAATGGATTACAACGGCATACTCTCCGGTATTGCCCATTTTGTAGAAAAAACATTCGTTGAATCCGGAAAGCTGCTGCCTTACCACAATCTTGAGCACACCCGTAATGTTGTAGCTGCAGCAAGTGAGCTTTCAGGGCATTATCAGCTAAATGAAGAAGAAACGTTTATCGTAAAAGCATCAGCATGGTTTCACGACCTTGGCGTTACGGATGGCCCTTTGGAAGGTCATGAAAAAAGATCTGCAGCACTTGCAGAAAATTGGCTGAATGAACAAAATGCGGACGGCAACCTGATAGATCAGATAGTCCGCGCGTGCGAGGATCAGCATGGC
>JALOMX010000190.1 GCA_025455245.1 Chitinophagaceae bacterium | reverse complement strand
GGTATGGATCAGGTTAAGGCAACCATGCAATCGGGGTTTGGAGCTTTACTCGACATTCCGGGGTTGAATTATCGCACCCACTTGTATGAAGAAGCTTATAAAACATTTCCGCAAGGCTTCCTGCTCGGTTCCGAAACCGCTTCCACCGTAAGTTCAAGGGGTGTATATAAATTCCCCGTAGAAAAAGGTATTGATAAGCAATATGACGATGGACAAAGCTCTTCCTATGATATGGAATACTGCAACTGGTCCAACCTGCCCGAAGACGATTTTGTTTTGCAGGATGATAAACCATGGGTAATCGGAGAATTTGTCTGGACGGGATTTGATTATCTGGGTGAACCTACTCCATATGACAGTAAATGGCCTTCGCGCAGTTCCTATTTCGGGATAAATGATCTTGCCGGATTGCCCAAAGACAGATACTACCTGTACCGAAGCAGATGGAATCAACATGAAAACACCCTTCATATCCTCCCCCACTGGACATGGCCGGGACGAGAAGGGGAAACCACCCCTGTTTTTGTGTACACAAATTATGACAGCGCCGAATTGTTTGTAAACGGAAAAAGTATGGGTGTACAAAAAAAGCATTCGGCAACCCCCCTCAACCGCTACCGGCTGATGTGGATGAATGTGAAATATGAACCCGGTACCATCAAAGTGGTGGCCTTTGGAAAGGACGGAAAACCCGCTTCCGAAAAAGTGGTGAAGACTGCAGGAAAACCTTTTAAGCTTTTACTCGAACCCGATAGAACCCGCCTGAAAGCAGATGGGGATGATATTTCTTTTGTTGCCGTATCGGTGGTGGACAAGGATGGAAACCTGTGTCCGAGTGCCACAGAGCAGTTGCAGTTTTCGGTAAAAGGAGCAGGTACCTACCGAGCTGCCTGCAATGGCGATGCCACTTCGCTTGAGCCGTTTCATTTACCCACCATGAAAACCTTCAGCGGTAAACTTGTGGTGTTGGTACAATCGGCCAAACAGGCAGGCGATATTGAACTGACGGTAAGCGGTGGTAACCTTAAGCAGGGGAAGGTGGTTTTAAAGGCGGAGTAGTTTGGAGCATTTTTATTAATTTGTAAAATACCTTTTATAAGAAATGCATTTCGGGCTCTTTTGTAAGGCATATCTTACAAAATTGAATGTCACCTTGCAATAACGGTATTTACCGGTTAAAAAATTTGACTCCTTATGAAGCTCCGAGTAGTTACTTTAACAATTTCGGTATAATTAATGTTTAAACATTGATTATCTTTGCAACATCAAATTAATTAAAGGAGCGTTTATGAAAACCACCATTCACCGTGCAGGAACAAGAGGTCATGCCAACCACGGCTGGCTGAATAGCTACCACAGTTTTAGTTTTGCCGGGTACTACAACCCCGAGCGTATGCATTTTGGCGCATTGCGTGTGCTAAACGACGACACGGTGGCGGCGGGAATGGGTTTTGGTAAACACCCGCACGATAATATGGAAATCATTTCCATTCCCACGTTTGGCGACCTGAAGCATAAAGACAGCATGGGAAACGAAACCATCATTAAAGAAGGCGATATTCAGATAATGAGTGCCGGAACGGGTATTGCCCACAGCGAAATGAATGCCAATACCAACAAGGAGGTAAGGTTTTTCCAGATCTGGATTTTTCCTGATAAGAAAAATGTTGAGCCTCGCTACGACCAATACACCATAAACGTAAACAAAATGCACAATAACCTGTTGCAGGTATTGAGTCCCAACCCTGAGGATGAAGGAGTTTGGATACATCAGGATGCATGGTTCAGCATGGGTAACCTCGACAAGGGTTTTGAAACAAGTTATACCCTGAAAAAGGCGGGCAACGGTGTTTATGCTTTTGTGATTGAAGGCGATGTAACCATCAATGGCCAAAGCCTGAACCGCAGGGATGGGATGGGGATTGAAGATGCGGAAACGCTTGATATAAAGGCTGATACTCAAGCGAGATTGTTGCTGATGGATGTTCCTATGAGGTGACAAATAACAATATTCAAATTCCAAATTCCAAAAGGGTCAGAAGTCATTCAGGGTACTGACTAGGATACCCGGGAACCTTTGGAATTTGGGATTTTCAAATTTGGAATTTTAAAAAAATGAATTACAAAAAAATAAAACAGGTCCGTACCGCAGCCCCACCCCATATGGTAGGTGATGGCTTTAAGGTGCGAAATTTCATCGGGCAGGATTTGTGGTACGACATGAGTCCATTCCTGATGTTGGATTATAATGAGCCATGGACTGTTGGCCCGACCGATCATCCGAGAGGTGTGGATGTACACCCGCATAAGGGTTTTGAAACAGTAACCATTGCTTGGAGCGGTAATGTTGCCCACGAAGACAGCAGCGGAGGCAGGGGTGAAATTGGTCCCGGCGATGTACAATGGATGACCGCAGGTAGTGGGATTTTACACAAGGAGTTCCATGCAGAGTCCTTCAGCAGGCAAGGAGGGGTATTTCACATGGCACAGCTTTGGGTAAACCTGCCTGCTAAATTCAAAAATACCCCGCCATCTTATCAGGACCTGCGGGATGCTGACATGGGAAGGGTTCAATTACCGGACAATGGTGGTGAACTGCGGGTAATTGCCGGAGAACATATGGGTGTAAAGGGTCCTGCAAAAACATTTACCCGTATCAATATTTATGACGTAAAGTTGAAAGCAGGGTCGGTTTTGAACCTTGAACTGCCTGATGGTGACAATACGGCTATTGTTGTAATGGAAGGCAATCTGATGATTAATAATGAACAGCAGGCAAGAACAGGGCAAATGGTTGTACTCGGGCGCACCGGAACGAATGTTCAGGTTGAGTCGAACAATGAGGCCCATATTCTGGTTTTAAGTGGAGAGCCTATAGCCGAGCCAATTTCAGCTTACGGGCCTTTTGTAATGAATACAAAGCAGGAAATACTGGAGGCAATAGACGACTTTAATGCAGGGAAGTTTGGAGTTTTAAATTAATGGGGTCTGCAAAAAAAAGAGCAAAATGGAATTCAATGCTACTGTTTCCATAAAAATGGACAACTACAAAATGGAGGTAATGAGTGGGGGAGGGAATGCATTGATTGCCGATGAACCCCTTGAGGTTGGGGGCCAGAATCTTGGATTTTCGCCGGATGAGCTCTTATGTGCTGCCCTTGGCGCCTGCACTTCTGCAACGTTGCGTATGTATGCCGACCGGAAAGGTTGGCCGGTTGAAAGGGTGGATGTTAAAGTTTCTTTTGAACGGGAAACCTCTTTTTCCGAAACTAAAATGTTCAGGAGCATACATATTGAGGGTAATCTGTCGGAAGAGCAAAGAACACGCCTTTTGGAAATTGCAGAAAAATGCCCTGTTCACAAAACCTTTAGCCGACCTATATCAATCGAAACAAATTTTAATTAATATAAAAAAATAATACAATGAAAATAGCGATTTTATCAGCAAGTCCACGTACCAATAGTGTAACTCATCGTGTTGCTGTATTCCTGCAAAACTATCTTTCCGCACATACAGATCATACCATTGACATGATTGATGTGCGTGATTATGATATGCCTCATTTACAGGAAGTATGGACTTCGGTGGAAACAACGCCCGATCCGTTTAAGCCCCTTGCCGAAAAAATGTTCAGTGCTGATGCCTTTATCATGGTAACCCCTGAATACAATGGTTCATACGCACCGGGCATGAAGCTGATATTTGATCAGTTTCCCAAACAAAGCCGTAAAGCTTTCGGCATTGTCACAGCTTCTCCCGGAGCAATGGGAGGGATGAGGGCAACGCAGCAAATGCAATTACTGGTAGCGGCCCTTTTCGGGATTTTATCGCCTTATATGCTGGTTGTGCCCGGTGTTGACAAAAAGTTTGACGAAGCGGGTAACCTGGTTGATGAGAACTTCCAAAAGGCCGTTGATACCTTCTTCCGGGAATTTATCTGGCTGGCAGAGTCAGTAAAGGGTGAACCTGTGCCGGTGCTGAATTAACTTTCGTGATTTGCAGGCGAAGTTTATCTTTGCATCATGGAAAATATTTCAATTCCTGTGGAGTTTGACCCCTGTATTGAGAAAATACTCATTGGGGACGAAATGCCGCTTCAACAACGCATGCGTGTTTGGGCGGCAATTTCACTTTATTTGGATATGAAGGTTTCTATTGGAAAAGCAGCCGAACTTGCCGGTATGCATTATGGGGAGTTTCAGGAATATTTGGGTAAGCACAAAATTCCTGTTTCCTTGCTTACTTACGAGGATTTTGAAAAAGAGATGGACATGCTCAAAAAAACGGGTCTGCTCGAATGACAAAACTTTTGATTACAGATACCGGTCCCATCTTAACCTTGGTTGCCATTGAAAAATTTTGGGTGCTTGAAAAATTATATCCTCAGTATTATCTCCCGCCTGCTGTTTTCAGTGAATTAAGTTCCCATCTTCCCTTATTTAAAGATGAACATGACTTTTTTCTCAAAGAATTAGAAACAAGGGTATTAACCATTCAAAATGATTGGATAAGTGGGATGGATTTACCTGATACCCTTGATTCGGGAGAAATTGAATGTATTATACTTGCCAAACAACTGGATGATGCTTTTTTTCTGGTAGAAGATGCTTTTGCAAAAAAAATAGCCATTCAATTTGATATTCCCTCATTTGGCACCATTTCTTTATTACAGCAGGCCAAAATAAAAGGATTGATTTTTGAGTTAAGAACTTCTTTTGCAAAAATTTTGGGGGCTAAAAGGCACTATTCCATAAGATTATTAAATGAGGTTTTGTCAAATAACAATGAACCTCTTTTGGATTTACCATGAGCGACGCAATTAAACACGAATGCGGTTTGGCATTCATCCGGCTTAGAAAACCATTCAATGAAATTCAGCAACGGTATGGCACCGTTATGTATGGCCTTAACAAACTGTACCTCTTGATGGAAAAACAGCACAACCGTGGTCAGGATGGTGCGGGTATTGCAACCGTAAAATTAAATACTACTCCAGGTAATCCTTTTTTATACAGGTTACGGAGCAGTACCAATATGCCGATTGCCGATATTTTTTCGCAGGTGGGTAAAGAAGTGGCTGAAGTAGAAAAATATCAGCCGGAACTGCTGAAGCATCCGGAAATAG
>JALOMX010000189.1 GCA_025455245.1 Chitinophagaceae bacterium | reverse complement strand
AATTACCTCGATCAGAAAATTTTACCGGACGATCCCTTCCAAACAATTGATCAGGAGGGCATCGGCGAACTGATAAAATTTGGTACCGAACGAGGCAGATTTACCAAGCCTAACTTAAAGGTCGGAATTTGCGGTGAACATGGCGGAGACCCGGAAAGTGTTAAGTTTTGCCATAAAGTAGGGATGAATTACGTGAGCTGCTCGCCTTTCAGGGTGCCAATAGCAAGGCTTGCTGCTGCGCATGCTGCTATCGAAGACCCAAGAAAGCAGAAGGCCGCCAAGGCTAAGCCTATTAAGGTTTCGGTAAAAAAGCCCGGAACGGTTAAAAAGTAATAGTGTGTGGGTTTTTATAAACACTGGCTGTCTGTTAAGGCAGCCTTTGTTTTTAATACATTGCACGCTTATCAATAATTACATTTACCAACTAAAATTTAAAAGCGATGAAACATTTGCCATTGAATTCAAAAATTTTTATACAGAACAGGCAACGTTTTATTAAAAAAATGAAGCCTAACAGCATTGCTGTATTCAATAGCAATGATGAAGTACCCTCCAACGGAGATGCATTATATCGATTTCAACAAAACAGCGACCTGTATTGGCTTACCGGTATCGAACAGGAGGATACAATGGTTGTTTTCTACCCTGACAACCCTGATCCGAAATACCGTGAAGTGCTCGTGTTGGTAAGGCCAAATGAGCTAAAAGAAAAATGGGATGGAAAAAGATTGCGTGCTGAAGAAGGAATTGCAATCAGTGGAATCCAAAAGGTTGTATGGCTTGATAGCATTGATGGATTATTACAACAATGGATTCACCTTGCAGATACTATTTACCTGAATACCAATGAAAATGATCGGAAGGGGACTTTACTTGAAACAAGAGACTATCGATATGCCCAACAGATGAAATTGAGGTTCCCCTTGCATAATTATGAAAGGAGCGCCCGTCTCATGAAGGAACTCAGGGCAATAAAGACCAAAGAAGAAGTGGATGTTTTAAAAATAGCCATTGACATTACCCACAAGGCATTCAGAAGGGTAATGAATTTTGTTAAACCGGGTGTTTTTGAACATGAAATTGAAGCTGAAATCGTACATGAGTTTTTACGAAACAGGGCAAAAGGCGAAGCCTATGGCAGCATTATTGCGAGCGGTGACCGCGCCAGAACTTTGCATTATGTAAGTAATAACGAAGAGTGTAAAAGCGGCGAACTGCTTTTGATGGATTTTGGGGCTAATTATGGGGGGTATTGCGCCGATCTTACTCGAACCATTCCGGTAAACGGAAAATTTACCAAAAGGCAGAAGGAGGTTTTTGACGCATGTCTTCATTTACACAATTATGCCAAAACAATTCTCAAGCCCGGCATCAGCATTGTTGACTATACCAATAAGGTGGGTGATGAAGCTACAAAGCAATTCCTTAAGATTGGTCTTTTGAAAAGGGAAGATGTAAAAAATGAAAACAGGGATGAGCTTGAAACGAGGCCTTTTAGAAAATATCTATATCATGGTATTAGTCATCACCTTGGTGTAGATGTTCACGATCTTGGTACAAGAACCGAACCTATAAAGCCGGGTATGCTATTTACCATTGAACCCGGTATCTATATCGAGGAAGAAAAAATGGGGATCAGGATTGAGAATAATGTATGGATTACAAAATCGGGTAACATTGATTTGTTTAAAGGAATTCCAATTACAACCGATGAAATAGAAGCCTGTATGAAAGGTTAGGCTCTATGGCTAATGAAGACGTTTTTTTCTGTCCCGCTTAGGCGGGACTTTTTTGTGATCCCATCTCATGACAAAGGGGGGGGCGGTATAATTGAATTATCATTTTCCAAAGGACATACGGGGTATGGTCCATTTGCACGACGTTTATCATGAATTTTTTAAAATAAAAAACGCGCTGAAACCAGCGCGCTTTTTATTTTAAAAATTTAAGAAATTATCAACCTGGATTTGAAGGCAGGTAACATGCAGGGAATGCAGTCAATACCCTTACACCCGGACGGCCTACACCAATCCTGTTAGCAGGAGCAGCAGTGCTACCCTTGATAACGATCTTGTCAAATGGACGTGTACCATAGAACAGAGCATAAGTTTGGTCACCTGATAAACTCATTCCGGAACCTACCATAGTTGCACCATCATAAAGTTCAACATTCAGAACCTGTCCTGAAATGCTTTGAGAAGCAACCCTGAATTCAAATGCATCGAAGTGAGTTGAAGGGAAATCAGCACCCGGAGTGATAATCAACTCTTCACCCTGATCTATATAACGACCGTCTGTTTGAAGCGGATCATTTTTGTCAGTCAGAACGCCAATACGGTTGCCATCAACTTCCCAATGAACTAGACCGCCTTGGTTTGAAGAAAGAACTAACCATTCTTTACCTGTGCCGGTAGCATAGTTACCAAAACCATCTCCGTTACCGGTTTCCTTAAATTGACGGTCAGCAGTATTTACTTCAGCAGGGAATTCACCTTGGTTAATGTAATACGTTCCACCTGCAACAGCAGCATTACGCATCCTTACAGCTTCCTGAACATTGGCAAGATAGAAACGACCTGGCTTCAGAAGACCTTGATTAGCATTAGGCTGGAAACCTTGTAATTGAACGCGACCAGCAGTAACACTGATTACGATTTCGTCAAAATAATTAATTACATTTTCTGTAAAGCTTGCAAGATAGCTAACACCAAAATTCTTTGAAGGACCGGAAGGTGAGGTAAAAGTCAAAGTGGTATCTGTTACACCGTTTACTTTAAGTTCCATAGTACCGGTAGTGTTACCAGCGTGAAGGATCATATCAAATCCGGTCATTAAATAATTTGCCATGCAAGATGAAAGCTTTAGGCTCAGTGACTCACCAACGTTAATGGCATTCATGTTAACTCCGGTTTCTCCGGCACCCATTACACCAATACCGCCGTTGTTACCTAGATTGGGTGAACCACCCATTGCTGTTACATCAAAATACTTGTTGTCGGAGAAGTTTGTTCCGCTAAATCCTTGCCTGCCGGCCATATCATTTTTAGCTCCGATCCAGAAGAAGTTGTCAGAACTACCTTGTTTGGTTTGGAGGTTAATGAATGGACCACAGTTGCCGCAGGAACTTGTTTCAAGCATAGCAACATCGCGATCGCCTTTTTCATCAAGTGATTTGTTACAGGACGTTGCAAAAATTAGGGCGGAGACAGAAAGAGCTACGCCTCCTAAAGTTTTAAATGGTTTCATAGATGACTTGTTTTAGAAGGTAAAAGTACCATCTAAAAAAATCAAAAAAAAATGATAATTGTCACTTTTTTAAAACTGCTGATTTTCCTATTTAATTAAAAATCTGTTAGTTGTGGTTGAAATTTTGCTGATTTTTGAAAATCATCTGATATCTGCACAATAATTAGTTGTCATGGAGTCGCAAAACATAACATCAGTTAGCCATTTTTTTTACAGGCTGGTATTTTTCGCTTTTTTTCAAATGATCTTTTGGAACGGTTATTCTCAACCCTTGTTCAGAAAGTTACCTGAATTCCCTTCATTCCGGCTGATCTCATCTGTAGGAGCCCCCTTTTCCAGCACTGAGATTCTGAAAAAGGGAAAACCGTCTGTTATTATCTATTTTTCTCCAACCTGCCACCATTGCCAAAAACAAACCGAGGATTTGACGGCAAACATGAAATCATTTAAAGATGTTCAGTTCCTTTTTGTGACGTCATATCCTTTTGAGGACTCAAAGTCATTTCTGAATGAGTATGCCATTGAAAAATTTACCAACATTAAGTTTGGCTACGATTCAACATTTTCCATGGGAAGTTTTTTCGAATTGAAAACCCTCCCGGGGATTTTTATTTATGATAAGGCAGGGATGTATAAAAATCACTTTGAAACCAATGTAAAACCTGAAAAGCTTTACACAGCCATTTTTGGGTTAAATGAATAGAGTGAGCCCTTATAGCGTGGATTTAAGTTATTATATTTGCGAACCTATAAATCAAAAAATAATTGATAATTTATGAAAGTAACCGTTGTAGGTGCAGGTGCAGTGGGCGCTACCTGTGCTGATAATATTGCCCGGAAAGAATTATGTACAGAATTGGTTCTGCTTGATATAAAAGAAGGAGTTGCTGAAGGCAAAGCGCAGGATATGATGCAAACGGCTCAATTGCTTGGGTTTGATACAAAAATTGTAGGTACCACAAACGATTACAGCAAAACTGCCGGAAGTGATGTGGTGGTTATAACAAGCGGTTTGCCAAGGAAACCCGGAATGACGCGTGAAGAACTGATTGGCGTTAATGCAGGCATTGTAAAAAGTGTATGCGAAAACATTTTAAAATACAGCCCCGATACCATCATTATCGTGATCAGCAACCCAATGGATACTATGACTTATCTGGCGCTTCAAAGTACCGGGCTTCCTAAAAATAAGATCATTGGAATGGGCGGAACCCTTGACAGCAGCCGTTTCCGCTATCAGTTGAGTCAACATCTTGGTTGCAGCCCCTCTGATCTGAATGCTGTTGTTATCGGAGGCCATGGCGACACCACCATGATTCCATTAATCAGGCTTGCCACATGGAATAGTGTACCTGTAACTCAATTCCTTTCGGAGGACCAGCAGAAACAAATTGTAGCTGATACCATGGTAGGTGGCGCCACTTTGACAAAATTGATTGGAACAAGCGCATGGTATGCCCCCGGTGCTGCAGGCGCTTTATTGGTTGAAAGTATTCTTAGGGATGAAAAGAAACTTCAAACATGCTGTGTTTTCTTGGATGGAGAATATGGACAAAAGGATATTTGTCTTGGTGTTCCTGTTGTTGTGGGAAGAAATGGCTGGGAAAAAATCGTTGATTTTGATTTAAATGAACAGGAAAAGCAGGAATTCAACAAGAGTGCTGATGCAGTGCGCAGCATGAACGAAGTTTTAAAGACCCTTTAATAAAAGGGGATTATTAAATAAAGAAAGAATTTTTTATAATAAACCGCCGCACTTTAAAAAGCGCGGCGGTTTATTTTACTCATCATCTATGTGAAACTATTGGATGCAATAGTTGTTAAAGGTTTCCCGTGTAAATCATCTGTAAGGGTTGGATGCTAGTCATTTCCTTCAGGCCTT
>JALOMX010000188.1 GCA_025455245.1 Chitinophagaceae bacterium | reverse complement strand
TGACGGCGGTACCGGAACAGTCATCCTCAACCCTTTCGTGGGTGCAGGAAACCCAAGCAATAAAGTGGGCAGAATTATCAGGAATGGGGGGGCAAGTTGGGCAGGCAGCCTGCTTACCACAAGTCAAAAGCTCAACTTTACAACGCTTACCACCATTTCCATGAAAGTATTTTCTCCAAGGGCAGGTCTTCCGATATTACTTAAACTCGAGGGCGATGTAGGGCCATCCGAAGTAACAGCCACAACTACCATTGCCAATAACTGGGAAACCATCAATTGGAATTTTTCCGGAAAGCCATCGAATGTATATAACAAATTGGTGTTCATGTTCGACTTTGGGGCCGTAGGCGATGGAAGTGCAAACTCTACCTTCCATTTTGATGATATACTCCAAATAGCAGCACCTGTTACCAATAGCTGGACAGGGAATGTAAGCACCGATTGGGAAAATGCAGGCAACTGGAGCAGAAATGCTGTGCCAACCGCTACCTCAATTGTAACTATACCTGCCGGCAGGCCAAGGTATCCGGTCATAAATGCCAGCACATCGGTAAGGAGTATTACCTGTGGTTCGGGGACATCGGTTAACCTCGCAGCGGGAGTAGTATTAACCCTGTTGGAATAACAGGATCATGGTAATCTTTACCTGGTTTTGACTATAAAAAAATACCCCCGAAAACAAATTCGGGGGTATTTTTATTTTAAAAACGGATATGAAATTATGCGTTCTTATCAGTTGCTTCTGCTGAAGGAGCATCAGTAGCAGGTTCATCCTTTACCTCTTCAATAACAACATCCTCTACTGTTTCGACAGGTGCAACAGGAGCGGCTGCATCAGCAACTTCTGCTTTCTTTTTACCGCGACGTGTACGCTTGGCAGGTTCAGCGGCCTTTTCTACGCCCTTACCGTAAACTTCGTTAAAGTCAACAAGTTCAATAAGTGCAAGTTCAGCATTGTCACCAACCCTTTTTCCAAGCTTCAGGATACGGGTATAACCACCGGGGCGGGAAGCCACTTTGGGGCCAACCACTGTGAAAAGTTCTTTTACAGCAGCCTTATCATGCAGGTAGCTGAATACAACCCTGTGTTGGTGCATGATCTGTGTTTCGCTGTCGTTTTTCTTTGTCTTGGTGATCAGCGGCTCAACGTATGTACGCAAAGAACGGGCTTTGGCATGTGTTGTTACAATACGCTTGTGCATGATCAGTTCGCTGGCAAGATTGCGCAGCAGGGCATCGCGATGCGATTTGGTACGGCCCAGATTGTTTTGTTTGTCTCCGTGACGCATGACTGTTTGTTTTTAAGTTGCACCGTGTCAAGGAATGCAACGTGATAAAAAATATACAATTTTCAAATTCCAAATTCCAAAGCTTTCGTCGGAATCCAAACTTTGGAATTTGGGATTTGTTTATTTGGAATTTCTCCCCTTATTCATCTTTATCAAGACCAAGCTTGGCAAGGTCCATACCGAAAGAAAGACCGCGGTCAATGAGTACCTGCTCAATTTCGCTCAGGCTCTTCTGACCAAAGTTGCGGAACTTCATCAGGTCTTCCTGCTCGTACTGTACAAGCTCGCTCAGGCTGTTGATCTTGGCCGCTTTCAGACAGTTGAATGCACGAACACTCAGATCGAGGTCTTCAAGCGGAGTCTTCAATACTTTGCGCAGTTGCAGTGTGCTTTCATCAACAATATCTTCTTTCTTCTCTTCCTTGGTATCGAAAGTGATGTTTTCATCGGTGATGATCATCAGATGCTGAATGAGGATACGGGATGCCTGCTTAACAGCTTCTTCCGGATGGATGGTGCCATCTGTAACCACTTCCATCAGCAGTTTTTCGTAGTCGGTACGCTGTTCAACACGGGTGTTTTCCACAGTGTACTTTACGTTTTTGATAGGCGTGAAAATAGAGTCAATGGGAATATATCCGAATGGGGCATCCTTCAGACGGTTTTCTTCGGAAGGAACATACCCACGACCTTTTCCAATATGAATTTCAATATCAAGTTTAGCAGAAGGATCCATGGTGGCAATGTGCAATTCAGGATTCATAACCTGAAAACTTTGCAGAGCATCACCAATAGCCGCTGCTGTAAATTCGGTTCTGTTCTTCAGGCTGAGGGTTACTTTTTCCTGGGAAACTTCGCCTTCAATAATTTTCTTAAAGCGAACCTGCTTCAGGTTCAGGATCATTTCAGTAACATCTTCGGCAATACCGCGAATAGTTGCAAACTCATGCTCAGCACCTTCGATTTTGATGCCGGTAATTGCATAACCTTCAAGTGAGCTAAGCAACACCCTGCGCAGGGCATTACCAATTGTAAGACCGTAACCGGGCTCAAGCGGACGGAATTCGAATTGCGCTTCAAAATCAGTTGCTTTCTGCAAAACGATTTTGTCGGGCTTCTGGAAACTTAAAATAGCCATTATGTATCTCCGTTTTTACGTATTTGAAAATTCAGCCATTTAATATGAATAAAAGGTTTGAAGAAATTCTTCAAACCCTTCATACTATTACTTGCTATACAATTCCACGATCAGTTGCTCCTTAATGTTTTCAGGAACAGATGCACGCTCAGGGTATGCAATAAAGGTCCCCTTTTGCTCGGTTTCATTCCAATCGAGCCAGTTGAACTTATTGTTTTTACCTTTCATAACCGTAGTGATTGATTGATTGGCTGCACTCTTCTCTTTAAGACCGATAACATCACCGGGCTTTAACTGATAAGAAGGAATGTTTACCACTTCACCATTCACAGTAACGTGCTTGTGGCTTACAAGCTGACGGGCAGCAGGACGGCTTGGTGCAATGCCAAGGCGGAATACGGTGTTGTCCAAACGAGCTTCAAGAAGCTTGATAAGGTTTTCACCGGTAACGCCCTTACGACGTGCAGCTTCAACGAAAGTTTTGTAGAACTGACGCTCAAGAACACCATAAGTGTACTTTGCTTTCTGCTTTTCTTTCAACTGAAGTGCGTACTCGCCTAATTGCTTACGCTTGCGGTTAGCGCCATGTTGACCCGGAGGATTGCTGTTTTTTCCGAGATACTTGCCATTGCCCAGGATGGGCTCGCCGAAAATGCGGCTGATTTTGGTCTTTGGACCAGTGTAACGTGCCATAGTTATTATTCATTTACGCTTTTTTGGATCGGTCCGCTCATCAGTAAAAGCGTTGAAAAAATCAATGAGGGACCCTTTTTTAAAATGAACCTTTGGCGATTCAATATTTTTAGTCTGGAAGACCGAAAGTCCGGGAGACCGAAAGATGGTTAAACCAACTAAAAACTTTCGGACTTCCCGTCTTCCTGACTTGCATTATACTCTTCTCTTCTTGGGAGGACGGCAACCATTGTGCGGCAGAGGGGTAACATCCTTGATAGATGTAACTTCAATACCACTTTGTGCAATGGAACGGATAGCGCCTTCACGACCGCTACCGGGGCCTTTCACAAACACATCAGCACGCTTCATCCCGGCTTCCAGAGCTACACGGGCTGCATCGGCTGCGGCTGTTTGGGCTGCATACGGTGTGTTTTTCTTACTTCCGCGGAAACCCATTTTTCCGGCAGAAGACCAACTGATAACCTGACCGGATTTGTTGGTAATACTTACAATGATGTTGTTGAATGTAGCATTGATGTGTACATCGCCGCTTGCGTCCACTTTCACTACACGCTTTTTAGCGGCAGCTTTGGCGCTCATTTGCTGTTGTTGCTTTGCCATTTTCTTTTTTCTTGGAGGTAATCAATTAAATAATAAATCCCGATATCGATCGGGAACCGGTTGTTCTCCTTTATGCAACCGCATAATATCCAAACATTGCCGGGTTTATATAAAAAAGCCGTGGATGAAATATTCCACCCACGACCCTGTTATTACTTCTTAGGCGCTTTCTTTTTACCGGCAACGGTTTTACGCTTACCTTTCCTTGTACGGCTGTTGGTACGGGTGCGCTGACCACGAACAGGCAGTCCCTTACGATGACGAAGACCGCGGTAGCAGGCAATATCAAGCAAACGCTTAATATTCATAGATACTTCGCTGCGCAAAGCACCTTCTACCTTGATTTCTTCGGTGATGATGGTACGGATGGCGTTTAACTCATCATCGTTCCAGGCATTCACTTTTTTATTTACATCAATTCCCGCCTTGTCAAGAATATACCTGGCGGTGCTGGGACCAATACCGTAGATATAGGTGAGACCTATTTCTCCGCGCTTATTTTTAGGAAGGTCAATACCGGCAATACGAGCCATAATTTATTTACGATTTACAATTTACGATTTACGATTTACTGCACTCTTCAACATTATCCCTGACGCTGCTTAAAGCGGGGATTCTTCTTGTTTACAATGTACAATTTGCCCTTACGACGTACAATTTTGCAGTCGGCGCTACGCTTTTTGATGGATGCACGAACTCTCATGATTTAATCTAAATTTTTGTCACCGGTTCACCGGACACCCGGGTACCGGTAATCGGTAACATAATTTTATTTATACCTGAAAATGATTCTTCCACGTGTGAGGTCGTAAGGACTCATTTCCACCCCTACCTTGTCTCCGGGCAAAATACGGATGTAGTGCATCCTCATTTTTCCGGAAATAGTTGCCAGTATCTCGTGACCGTTTTCGAGGCGCACCCTGAACATTGCGTTGGAGAGTGCTTCCACTATTACACCATCTTGTTTAATAAGACTTTGTTTCGACATACTGATTTTGGGAGCGCAAAGATAGTAGTATTCACCGAAATCGTGCAAAATTTTCGTGAATTATTTTAAGTAAATAAACTGAAAGGGGCAAAAAAAACACATTTTTGGGTAAAAAGTCTGCCAAATTTCCCCTGAATACTATATTATTAAAGTGAATAACTTTGACAATGTAGCTAAAGACAGCCTTGGACGAATGGATTTACTATTTTAAAAACAACGCGCTTCCAGAAAGGTACCGGGGAAAGGGTTTGGACAAAGTGGAAGCCCAACTAAAAATAGACGCCATGAACACACAGGAAAGAAAAGATTACGAAGAATACATAAAAAATACGGTCATTTCTAAAAGTATGCTGGAAACAGCAAAATTGGAAGGTGAACTGAAAGGCAAACTCGAAGGCAAACTCGAAGGCAAACTTGAAGGACG
>JALOMX010000187.1 GCA_025455245.1 Chitinophagaceae bacterium | reverse complement strand
CCGGTTGCCTTGAAGTTATTGTAATGAAACTGCCACCAGGCATTACCCAGCATGATACCAATGGTATTTTTACCGGTGGTCAGATATGAGCCAACGTCATAGGTTTGGTACTCCACCCTCCTGTTGAATTCTGTCCATCCCGGTGTAAGAAGATCATCACTCACTTTTCTTCCATTGATAAACAACTGATAACTGCCCAGTCCCGTAACATGCACATAGGCATTCCGGGGTTTGCCCGCCAAACTGAATTCCTTGCGCAGTTGAATGCCTTTGGGGCCGAATTCGGGCCGGCGCTGGCTGCGGCGGGTTGAGTCGCCCCCTTTAGCAGAATCCCAGTTGCCATCATAGTAAAATGTCTGCGCCCATTCATTAGGTGCATTGGCCGCCCGCGCTTTCCAGGAGCTGTCAGAAACCAGAAACCGCACTGTTCCGTCTTTGAACTGTAACATCAGGCTGGCCGTTATATCCGGCCGGTTGCCATCACGGTCGCGGGCATGGATGGCCAACACATTTTTTCCTGCCTTCAGGCGAAAGTCCACATCCACCTCATACATGCCAACCCAATGAGCGCATTCCTTGATGCGTCTGCCATTGATGTATATGTAAGATTTATTGCCGCTGTGCACCCGCAACAGGGCCTTTTCAATGCTGGCCGGATCCTCAATGCGAAATGACTTGCGATAATATGCTTCCCCCAAGTTCTCCTTGCCGGTGCCGATCCAGTTGCCGTATTGCCAGGCGGGCACATATTCATCCGGAAACCAGGCACCAGTCCAGGAGGCCTTCCATTCCGAAGCATTCAGAATCCCGGTTACGAAATGAGCCGTTTTGCTCCATGCCGAAGGATTTCCGTTTTTATCCCACACTCTGACCTTCCAGAAGTACTTGCGGGAACTCTGCAGGGCTTTTCCTTTGAAAGGGACAAATGTGGACTGGCCACTGTTCACCCTGCCTGAATTCCAGATATCAGCTGCGTTAATATGAAGCTTCTCTTCCGCAGAAGCAACAATAACCTGGTAGGCTGTTTGTTCCTGATTGTATCCGCCTGCATGCATCTTCCAACCAAAGCGGGGTTGTGCATGGTCAATTCCCAATGGATTTATATGACTGTCTGTGGTGAGTCCAACTATAGTAAGGGATGCTGCATCCTCCCCGAAGTTTTTCAGGGAGCATGTCAGCAAGAAGATGAACAGCAGATTTCTTTTCATACGTCTCTTAACAAACTTTGATGCCATGGAAAAAGGTTGTACTAAATAAGGTCTACCCTGGCTGATACAGCATAAAACCGCCATAGGCCTGGAGCGTCACTTTCAGTTCCTGTACCTGTCCTTCCATACTTTTTATTTGAATATCCCGGAAGTCGTTCTTGTCCGAAAAAAGCACCGGGCGTTCCAGGAGTGCTGGCAGCTTGAGGTTCACTTCTTGCGGTTCATTGCGGCCATTGATACCCGCCACATACCAACGTTCGCCCTGCCGGCGGGCCACTACAAACAACGAACCTGGTATGGCTTCCAGCACCCTTGTTTCATCCCAAACCACCGGCACCTGCTTCAAAAAAGCGATCGCGTCTTGCGGAAGGGCACGGTAGCTGTCGGGCTTGTCTGCCAGGTGCAGCAGGCCTGTTTCGTACACCACCGTCAGCGCCATCTCGTGGGCATTGGTTGTCTTTCGCGCATACCGCTGGTTGGAAAAGGTGGCCGGGGTATAATCTGCCGGCCCTGCAACGCCGCGGATGACAGCCGCAATGGTATTGTAGGCAGCAGCCTGATCAGGATAATCCTTTGCAAAGCGGTAAGCTTCTGCGCCCTTCACAGCCTCCATAGTAAGCAGGTTAGGCCAGGTTCTGGTCCAGCCACGAGGAAGGGTGCACCCGTGAAAGTTCACCACCAACTTGTGCCTTGCCGCATCCCGCAGTATTTTCAGGTAAAGGTCTATGCCCAGCTGCTTGTCGGTGGCAAAGAAGTCTACCTTGATACCCTTGATGCCCATGGCGGCTATGCGCGCCAGTTCAGCATCCCTGGTGGCATCATTCGCCAGCAGGAAAATCTTTTCATCAAAAGAACCATCTTTGCGCCCGCCGGAATTGTACCACAACAGCAATCCTACCTGCTTTGACCGGGCATAACGCACCACCTCTTCGATGGTACCATCGGGCATGCGATCCCATCCTGCATCCACCAGCGAATATTCCCAACCCATATCCGCCGCCAGGTCTACAAATTGTTTCAGCGCCTTTACGGTGCGCCCACCGGTGCTCGACCACCACTCCCAGGAAACGCGACCGGGCTTGATCCACGATGGATCTTTTATGCGTGAAGGTTGTGCCAGGTGATACACCATGGAGGAGCTCACCAGATCGGGCAGCGAAGTATTGACGAGTACGAATCGCCAGGGCAACTGCCAGGGCAGTCCGGCGGCCGGCTCCACCTTCCCTTCGCCATTGCGTTCATCGGCCTCCGGCAGGGCAATGGTGTACAGTCCGCGCACCTTGCTGGCATTGACATGGGTTCCGCAATAGGTTTCATCAAGCCCTGCTTCTGAAATGAAGATCCAATGCCCTTTGTCGTGCAGCAACAGGGGAAAGGCCCATCCCTTTTGGGGTGGTGCTTCATCGCCGGCTTTCACAGGAAGATACAAGGCTTCGTAACCAGGGTCGCCCCAGGTGGTAGCTGGCTGATAAGGCGACATCCATCCTTCAGCCTCCGGCGATACCGTGAATCCCGTTTCCTCCGAAAGTATGCTTGCACTATCTCCTGGTGCCCCCGGAAAGACAAACCGGAAGGCCAGCCCTTCGTCAAAGAGCCGGAAGATCATTTCTATGGCCTGCCCCTCATTATTTTCAAATACCAGCGCGGCTTCGTGAGCCGTCCATTGCAGCGCCATTTTCTTTCATTAAGTCATTAATCCTTGTGTTTTCCGAAATAATCAGGGGGCAGCCTGCCTGCATGGCTTCAAGTACAGAAACCGGGAACCCTTCAGAAAAGGAAGGAAGCACAAAAAGGGAAGCATAATGGAGAAAAGCTTGCTTAAGTTGACCCGTGACAAGACCTTTAAAATGAACTTTTGATGATAGATTATTAGCAATTATCCATTTTTGAAGGTTTCCCATATAGCCCTTATCCTCATAAGGCCCTACAAAAACCAAATCATATTCATGCCTACCCTCCCATTGGGAATAGCCTTGCAATAATTCTTTACAACCCTTCACCTTTTGTATTCGACCCAAAAAAAGAACATATTTTTTGGGATGCGGGCGCTCTACGCCATTCATAAACCTGCTCGCATTCAGCCCATTTGGAATAATAGAAATTTTTGATTTTTGTCCGCTAAATTGCTCTATCGATTGCTTTTCATGGATGGTTAATGCATGAACCAGGCTGGCATTCAACAACATTTTTTTCTGAAAAATTGCCCCAAAAATCATTTTACGCAGGGGTTTATGATTAATCATCCATTCAGCTAGTTCGCCATGCGGGCTTACCAGGTAAGGAATGCCATACTTAAGCGCTTTTCGCGTTGCAGCAAATTGGGAATAATGCCACATTTCGTGGATATGCACTAACTGGAACCTGCGGATATTCTGCTCAAGCCAATCGTCCAACTCAGTTGAAAATGATTTCCAAAGATTGGACAGAGGCTTTTGGGTAATAAATGAAATGTATTCAACACCCTCAGGCAAGGGTAATATTTCATCATCCTGATGATTACTTGTGGTAAGCAATGTAAATCTGAATTGCTTTGCGAGGGCGGTACAAATATCATGCACCACATGGGCAGGACCACCCCAACGCACCGCATAACTCGGCAAAACAAGTAATATGTTCAATTTGTCATTTTTCATAAAAAGGAAATACCAATGCCACCACCGGGATACCAATCATTTAAGGGTTCTTCCTTAAAAAATAGATATTTCCTGTCTTGCTCAACCGAAAAACTGCGGAGGGCATCATTAGCATCCGAATTATCATTCAAAATAATGGAATGATTAGTAAGTTTTGGCAAAATTGCAGGATATTCTTTGTATTTGTAGCTTTTAAATAAGGTTTATGGTACTAAGAACCAGGTTGATTTTTAAAGTGAAGAGGAGTAATGGCTTGATAAATAATTCAAAACAATGCTAAAATGAGCTAAAAATGAAAAAGTTTGAAAAAGGAATTAAACCTCAAACTTACTCCTAAAAAACATTTTTGCTCTACATAAGCCAAAGAAATTGCAGCAACAACCATACTTGTTGGGTAAAAAATCATTTTTAAGGGTTTTATCCAACAATAATTGGATATTCTTGAAAAACTATTCCTGTTTTAAAGAAAATACCCAATTTTTGCAAGGTTATCATAATCATTCCTTAAAACAAGGCGGATTTCAAAATACAGCATAATTAGGGTTTTCAATAAAATTGAAATTATCTGAAATTAATGTCAAATAATAGAAATATCATCAAACGGGCCCTTCTTGGCCTCCACAAGCTTGGAACAAAACTTGGAATCCATGTTCTACCTGTACATTATTATTCTCCACTCCCGGATATTCTTGAATTAAAAAGGACAAGGGAAATTTGGGCCAAAAAATCGGTACTACCCGGAGTATCAGTAAACCTTGATGAGCAGGCTTCCTATATGCAATCCATTTGTATGCCATATCAAAAGGAGTTTCAGGGAAATAAATTTTACAAAGAAGCTGTTTCTAATCATTTTGGACCCGGTTATGGATACATTGAAGCTCAAGCTCTTCATAGTTTTATCAGGTATTTTAAACCCTCTAAAATAGTTGAGGTAGGTAGTGGGGTTTCAACTTTTTGTATGTTGAAAGCGGCTGAAATGAATGCTGTTGAAACAGGGCAAATGGCAAAAATAGTTTCAATTGAGCCCTACCCCTCTGAAAGTTTAAAGGCTTTGTCAGAAATTGAACTTATTATAAGGCCTGTACAAACAGTTGCACTTGATGTATTTACAAACCTCGGGGAAAATGACCTGCTGTTTATTGACTCTTCTCATACAGTTAAAACCGGGGGCGATGTAAACTACCTTTTTCTTGAGGTGCTGCCCCGTTTAAAAAAAGGTGTAATTGTTCATATTCACGATATTTATCTTCCCTATGATTACCAGCCCGATGCTTTACAATCATTCCTGCATTGGTCTGAAACATCTTTATTGCGTGCCTTTCTTATTTTCAATCAAAAGGTG